>CAZBFY010000028.1:0-9877 GCA_964491445.1 uncultured Mycoplasma sp. | reverse complement strand
TATAGATATGCAAGGTAATAATGGTTCAATAGATGGTGATAGTCCTGCTGCTATGCGTTATACAGAAGCAAGACTTTCTAAAGTTAGTAATGAACTTTTAAAAGATATTGATAAAGATACTGTTGTATGGGCTCCTAATTTTGATGATACTGAACTAGAACCTACAGTACTTCCTGCTAAATTTCCTAATTTACTTGTAAACGGTACTACTGGAATAAGTGCCGGTTATGCTACTAATATACCTCCACATAATCTAGGAGAAGTAATAGATGCTACTATAAAGAGAATAGATAGTCCTAATTGTAGATTAGAAACAATTCTTGAAATAATAAAAGGACCAGACTTTCCAACCGGAGGAGTCGTATACGAAAAAGAAGGTATTACAAAAGCATTTACTTCAGGTCGTGGAAAAATAATAGTTCGTGCTAAATTAGAAGTTACTAAAGTAAAAGGTAAACCTAATATAATTATTACAGAGATACCATTTGATGTTTTAAAATCAAACATAACAAGAAAAATAGATGAAATACGTATCGAAAAGAAAATAGAAGGTATTTCTGAAGTAAGAGATGAAACTGATAAAGACGGTCTTAGAATAGTAATAGAGTTAAAACAAGGAGCAAATACTGATTTAATACTTAATTATTTATATAAAAATACTGATCTTCAAACATCATATAATTATAATATGATAGCAATAGTAAATAGACGTCCTAAATTACTTGGAATACTTGATATATTAGATGCTCATTTATCTCATTATAAAGAAATTGTTTTAAAAAGAACAAATTTTGATTTACTTCATGCTAGAAAAAGACTTCATATAGTAGAGGGTCTAATAAAAGCAATATCTATTTTAGATGAAGTTATAAGAGTAATACGTGCTAGTAAGAATAAAGCTGATGCTAAGATTAATTTAGTAAAAGAGTTTAATTTTACTGAAGAACAAGCTGAAGCAATAGTAGTACTTCAACTATATAGACTTACTAATACTGATATAACTACTTTAGAAGAAGAATTAAAGAATTTAAATATAATAATATCAGCACTTTCAAAAATAATAAATGAAGAAGATGAATTAAAAAGAGTAATGAAAGATGAGTTAAAAGCTATAAAGAAAGAGTATGCTGTAAATAGAAAAACATTAATAACAGATGAAGAAGCTACAATAAAAATAGATGAGAAAGCAATGATTCCAAATGAAGAAGTAGTAGTTTTGATAACAAAAGATGGTTATGTAAAAAGAACTTCAATAAGAGGATATAATGCTAATAGTGATGATCCTTTGTTAAAAGAGGGAGATTATGTAATTGGGTTATATAAACAAAGAACAATAGATACACTTTTAGTATTTACTAATTTAGGTAATTATTTATTTTTACCAGTACATGAAATACCTGATATTAAATGGAAAATGTTAGGAAAACATATTAGTAATATAATAAAATTATCTGAAGATGAAGAGATAATAAGTGCTATTCCAATAAGTGATTTTAATAAAAAACTAGATATATCTATAGTAAGTAAAAATGGTATGATTAAAAAGACTAATTTAAGTGAGTTTAAAGTAAGTAGATATAGTAAAACAATATCTTGTATGAAATTAAAAGATAATGATACTATTATAAATGCATTTTTAGTAAACTATAATGATATATTTGTTAGTACTTATAATGGTTATGGTTTATGGTTTGATATAAATGAGGTTCCAACTTCTGGTATTAAATCTAGTGGTGTAAAAGCTATTAATTTAAAAAATGATTATTTAGTAGGAGCAGATTTATTTGACAAAAATAAAGAATATGTTACAATATTTACAAGTAATAGAACTGCAAAGCGTGTAAAATTAGAAGAATTTGAAAAATCAACAAGAGCAAGAAGAGGTTTATTACTATTAAGAGAGGTTAAAACTAATCCTTATAAAGTAATAAAGACTTTTATAGCAGATAGTCGTGGATATTTCGGTATAAAAAGAGGAGAGAAAATAGAGTTAATTAAAAATACAGAAATTCCTATAGCAGATCGTTACAAAACTGGTTCTACTATATTTAAAGATGATGTTGATGATATATTTATTCCAAAGCAATTAGAAGAAGAAAGTATAATTCAGCAAGAGGTAGTAGAGGATAATACTTATAATAAACAACATCAAGTATCATTATTAGAAATAGATGATAGATTAAAAGAAATAGAAGAGTTTTTAAATTAAAGGAGGGTTTTTATGGAAAATGTAAAGGTTGATAAAAATGATTTTTATAAGTTAGTTAAGAGGATATTTGAAAGTACTTATGGAGAGGTTCGAATAGTAAAGGAATTTGGTGAGAGAAAAAGATATAGAAAAGTAGAGGATGATTATTATAAGTGTATTATTGAGTATTATTATTTAATTGATGAGAATAATAATGAAATATTTATAAGTGGTATGCCAGTATCAGGTAATAAAAATACAGGTAGTTTTATGATAAATGAAACAAAGGAATTTGATCATTCTGTTATAACTTTAGATGAGATAAAAGAGATAGTAAAAGAAGAAGAGGAAGATTATCCTTTACTGGTGGGAATACCTGCTTTAGTGCAAACTATTAGTGGTGATGATGTTATAAAGTTAGATGATAAAGCAGTAGAAGACTTAACTAATGCTTATGTTGAGTATACTAATACTATTAAGAGTGTAGATAAAAAGCGTGTTAGAAAATTTGAATAGTATAATAAAAGAGTAATTTATAAATTAATTTATTACTCTTTTTGTGTGATGTTAAGTAAATGAAATAGTATTTTAAAAAAAAATTAATAGTTTTGGAAAAAAATTCCAAAACTTGACTTTATATTTGACTTAGCATACACTCATTTTTAGAGGTGATTTTATGATAGAAAGAACTAGATATCTTGAATAATTAAAGAGATGGAAAGATAAAGATTTGATAAAAGTTATAACAGGAATATGAAGATGTGGTAAATCTACATTATTTGAATTGTTTATTAAGTTTTTAAAAGAAAGTGGTATAAAGAGTGAACAAATAATACATATAAATTTAGAAGATGCAAGTTATGATTTTGAAGATTATAAAGAACTTTATAATTTTGTAAATAATAAATTAGATTCAAATAACAGATATTATGTATTTTTAGATGAAGTTCAAAATGTTCCACAATTTCAAAAAGCAGTAGATAGTTTATATATAAAGAAGAATGTTGATGTGTATATAACAGGTTCTACTGCTTATTTATTATCTGGTGAACTTGCAACTTTGTTGTCCGGTAGGTATGTAGAGATAAAAATGTTACCATTGTCGTTTAAAGAGTATATAACAGCATTTAATGATAATAATTATGGACAATTATTTTTAAATTATATGAAAAATGGTGGAATGCCTGGAAATATAAGTGTATTAAAAACTAATTCTAATGATATAGATAAGTATTTAGATGGAATATTTTCTACTATAGTATATAAAGATATAATGGCTAGAAATAATATATCTGATAAAATATTACTTGAAAGTATACTTAAGTTTATATTTGATAGTATAGGAAGTCCTGTATCTACAAAGAAAATAAGTAATACATTGACTAGTAAAGGTTTAAAGACTAGTAATCATACTGTTTTTCACTATATTACGGCTTTTATAGAAAGTTTTCTAATATATAAGGTAAAGATTTGATGTTAAAGGGAAAAGTTTATTAGCAAGAGATTATAAATATTATGTCGTAGATTCAGGGTTAAGAAGTTATTTACTTGGAAAAAAATCAGATAGTGATATGAGTCATATTCTTGAAAATATAGTGTATTTGGAGTTAATTCGTCGTGGATATAGAGTTTATGTAGGTAAAGTAGATGATTTAGAAATAGATTTTGTTGCAGAAAATAGAAATGGATTAAAATATTTTCAAGTAGCATTAACAGCAAGAGATCAAAAGGTTTTAGAAAGAGAGTTAAAACCTTTGCAAAAAACTGGAGATCATTATCAAAAAGTTTTGCTTACTTTGGATATGGATTTAGAAACAGATTATAATGGTATAACTAAGATGAATGTTATAGATTGGTTATTAAAGGATGAGTAGTAATAGTAATATGTTATTGATTAATTATAAAAAAGATTAAGTATGTTAGAACAAAAAAAAGAAGTTATTATAAATAGCAGACAAATTTTATCTTAAATATTCAAATTTCCAGATACTGTGTGTTAAATTAAGTTGGTTGCATTATTGTGAATTATTAAGCATTAATGATGACAGCAAAAGAAGTAGTTATAAAAAAGTTGTTGTTTTTGTCAAGAAAAGTGTGTAAGTTAGTATAATTTACACACTTTATTAATTATTTTTTTGTTATTTTAATAGTTTTAATATTTCTTCAAAGTTATCTTTATTTTCTTTATCCTCTTTATATACTGGTACAATATGTAAATGATAATGTAAAATATCTTGTATAATACCATTATTTTGTACTAATCTAATTCCATCTGGTTTAAGTTTATCTTTTATTTTATTATATACGATTTTACCAGCCTTATTAATACTATTTATTGTCTCTAAGTCAATATCTTCATAGTTATTAAAATGTTTTTTTGGAATTACTAGAGTATGTCCTAGACTTTCTGGGTTAATATCTAAGAAAGCAAGTACAAATTCATCTTCATATACTTTATAAGAAGAAATTTCTCCCTTAATAATTTTACAAAATAAACAGTTATCCATTTTTATCACTCCTTTAGATAATTATATAATAAAAACTAGTAAAAGAAAATAAAAAAAGTAATAATTGGTCGTTTAAAGAAATTTAATAATTGTTGTTAAACAAAGGATTTAGTGCTAAAATATAGTTGGTGATTTTTTATGCATATAGAAATTAAAGATTTAACTGTAAAAGTTAATGATAAAGTTGTTTTAGATAAATTTAATTTAGAGATAAAGCAAGATGAGATTCATGTTATTATGGGTCCTAATGGAGTAGGTAAATCTACTTTATCTAAAGTAATAATGGGTTCTCCTTTATATAAAGTAATAAATGGAGATATTTTAGTTAATAATAAATCTATTTTATCTCTTACTACTGATGAAAGAGCAAGACTTGGTATATTCTTATCTTTTCAAAATCCTATTAGTGTTGAGGGTGTAACAAATCAAGAGTTTTTAAGAATGGCAATTAATTCAAATAGAGAAGATCCTATTGGACTTTATGACTTTATTAAAACACTTGAAAAGAATTATAAAGATTTAAATTTTTCAAAAGATATGATGCATAGAGCAATAAATGAAAATTTTTCTGGTGGAGAACGAAAGAAAAATGAAATTATTCAAATGAAAACTTTAAATCCTAGTTTTCTTATATTAGATGAATTAGATTCTGGATTAGATGTTGATAGTTTAAAATTAGTATGTAAAAATGTTTTAGAATATAAAAATACTAATAAAGCTTCAATACTTTTAATAACACATTATAGTAGAATGTTAGAGTATTTAAAGCCTGATTATATACATGTTATATCAAATGGTAGAATTGTAAAGACTGGAGATTATACCCTTGCTTTTGAAATAGAAAAAAATGGTTATAAAAGCTTTGAAAGTAGTGAATATAAAGTAAGTGAGGATTAGTTTAATGAATAAAATACAATTAGAAGACGTAATTAATGTAGATAAGAATATTCAAATTGATAAAGATACAAGTATTTTTATAACTAATAGTAATACTAATATAAATATAGAGGTTATTAATAATAGTAATGTTTTTGTATTTATATCTTCTTCAAGTATAAGTTTTAAAGTAAATACTAGGTATAATTTAATACTTAATATATTTTCTATTAATAGTAGTATTTCTTCAAAAGTAGATATTAGTAATGATAATATAGAGTTAAAGTATGTTTATAGTACTATAAATGAAATAGATAATAAATATAAAGTAGAGATAAATCATTTAGGTAATAATATAAAGAGTAATATAACAAGTCATGGTATTAATTTAGGTAATAATTTATCTTTTGATATAAATGCTAGGGTTCCTAAGAGTAGTGTAGGAGTTATAACTAATCAAGATAGTAAGATTATATTAGAGGATGGACAGGTATTAATAAAACCAAATCTTTTAGTAGATATTGATAATATAAGTGCTAATCATTCTGCTTATATTGGAGAGTTTAAAGAAGAAGAAATATTTTATCTAAAGTCAAGAGGTTTAGATGAAAATTCTAGTAAAAAGTTACTTGCTAAATCATTTTTATTAGGACAAATGGATATTACATTTAGAGAAAGAAACATAATTTTAGATATTTTAAAAAGATATTGGAGGTGAGATGATGAATAGAGAAGATTTTCCAATGCTTGATAATAATTTAATTTATTTTGATAATAGTGCTACTACTTTTAAACCCAAAGAAGTACTTGATGCTGTCATGGATTATTATACTAAGTATACTTCTAATGCTCATCGTGGAGATTATAAAACTAGTTTAAAAGTAGATATGCTTTATGAAGAAACAAGAGAAATAGTAAAAGATTTTATAAATGCTAAAAGTAATAAAGAGATAGTATTTACAAGTGGTGCTACTAATTCACTTAATATGGTAGCATTCTGTTTTGCTAAACATAATTTAAAAGCTGGAGATGAGGTATTAATATCTAAAACAGAACATGCTTCTAATGTACTTCCTTGGATTGAACTTGCTAAAGAGATAGGTATTAAAATAAGATATATACCTCTTGATAAAAATTTAAAGTTACAAACAGAATCTTTAAAAAAGATGTTAAGTAAAAATACAAAACTTGTATCACTTGCTCATATAACAAATACAGTAGGAGACATAAGAGATTTAAAAGAAATAGGAAAAATACTTCATGATAATAATATATATTTTGTAGTAGATGCTGCTCAAAGTGCAGGACATAAAAAAATAGATGTACAAGAGATGAATATAGACTTTTTAGCATTTTCAGGACATAAGATGTTAGGACCTACTGGAATTGGAGTTTTATATGGAAAAGAACAATTACTTAAGAAGTGTACTGCTAATAATTTTGGAGGAGGTATGAATAATTTCTTCGAGAGTAGTGGTTTAGTAGAGTATAAAGAAATTCCAACTTTATTTGAAGCTGGTACTCAAAATATTGAAGGTGTTTTAGGACTAAGAGCTGCTATTTTATATTTAAATAAAGTTGGTATGAGTAATATTGAAAAACATGATAAAGAGTTAAGAAATTATTTAATAGATAAATTAAAAGATATTGATAATATAGAAATACTAAATAAGAATAGTGAAGCAGGAAATGTTTTATTTAATGTAAAAGGTGTATTTCCACAAGATACTGCTATATATTTAGATCATTATAATATATGTGTAAGAGCAGGTAATCATTGTGCTAAATTATTAAAAGATGAATTAGGTATTAAAAATACATGTCGTATATCGTTTTATTTATATAATACAAAAGATGAAATAGATAAGTTAATAGAGATATTAAAAAATTCAAAGAACATATTTGAAGTGGTGATATAATGGATAAAGAATTAAGAAGAGAGATAATATTAGATGCATATCAAAATCCTTTTCATAAGAAAGATATAAGTAAAGAAGAGGGTTATATAAAAGTAAATACTAATAATGAGTCTTGTATAGATAACTTAGATATATATTTAAAACTTGAAAATAATATAATAAAAGATGCTTATTTTTATGGAGAAGCATGTGCTATTTCTACTAGTGCGACTTCTATTATGCTTAGAAAGATAGTAGGAAAGAAAGTAGAAGAAGTAATGGAAATATTAAATAATTATCAAAATATGATAGATGAAAAACCATATAATAAAGATTTATTAGAAGATTTAAATGCATATGATGAGATATACCTGCAAGCTAATAGAAAGAATTGTGCTTTACTACCTAAAAAGGGTTTAGAAAGGTTAATAAAAGGTTTAAATGATGAAGATTAAGGGTTTAAGTAAGGATAAGATAAAACAAATATCTAAGTATAAACATGAAGATGATAAAGTTTTAGATTTTAGATTAAAAAGTTATGATTTATTTAAAAGTATACCTCTTCCTAAGTTTGGACCTTTGATTAATTTAGATTTTGATAGTATTAATTATTATCAAACTAGTGATGATGTTCTTACTAATACTTGGAGTAATATTAATGATGAAACAAAGGAAGAGTTAGATAATCTAGGAGTAATTTCATCAGAGAAGTATTTAGATGGTATTGGTGTTCAATATCAAAGTGAAGTTATATATCATAATATGTTAAAAGAATTAGAAGAGAAGAATGTTATATTTACGTCAATAGAAGATGCTTTTATAAATCATAGAGAGTTAATAGATAAGTATTTTAGTAAGATAGTAAAACCTGAAGAGAACAAGTTCACAGCTTTAAATAGTGCAGTATTCTCTGGGGGAAGTTTTATATATATACCGAAAAATACAAAGCTTGATAGGCCCCTTCAAAGTTATTTTAGGATAAATAGTAAAGATTTAGGGCAGTTTGAAAGAACTTTAATAATAGTAGATGATAATAGTAGTTTGCATTATGTGGAGGGTTGTACTGCAAAAAGTTATTCAAGTTCTAATTTACATGCTGCAGTAGTAGAGATATATGTAGGTAAGAATAGTACTTGTAGGTATTCTACGATTCAAAATTGGGCTTTAAATGTTGATAATTTAGTTACAAAAAGAGCTTTAGTTGAAGAAAATGGTGTTATGGAATGGATAGATGGTAATATAGGTTCTTCAAAAACTATGAAATATCCTTGTTGTGTTCTTAAAGGAAATAATTCTAAAGGGACATGTATAACTATAAGTGTTGCAAAAGAGGGTCAACATCAAGATAGTGGTGCTAGGATGATTCATGTAGGAGAAAATACTACTAGTAATATTATATCTAAGAGTATAGCATCTCAAGGAGGAAAAGCGGATTTTAGAAGTGAAGTACGTATTTGTGATAAAGCAATAAATTCTAGTAGTATTGTAAAGTGTGATACATTGATTTTAGATGATAAATCAAGTAGCGATGCATATCCAATAAATATAGTAAAAAATAATAAAAGTAATATAGAACATGAAGCAACAGTGTCAAAGATAAATGAAGAAAAATTATTTTATTTAATGACAAGAGGACTTACTAAAGAACAAGCAATAGATCTAATAGTATTAGGTTTTACAGATGAGTTTAAAAAAGAGTTACCTATGGAATATGCTGTTGAATTAAATCAACTATTAAAACAAAATCTATAAAAAGTGTAATTTTATATAAATCTTATATTTCATATATAAAACCCTAATTAAACATAAAAATTCCTTTAAGGGAATTTTTTGTTTTGCCTTTAAAACACTATATCAAATGTAAAAATAACTGATTTGCAACGCATTTTATATTTAGTTATAGTGTATGTGAGGAGGTGAGTTGAATGCTTAATCAAGTAATATTAGTAGGAAGATTAGTAAAAGATCCAGAAGTAAAAAAAGCTAAGAATGGAACATCTTATTCATATATAACATTAGCAGTTCCAAGAAGTTATAAAAATGTAAATGGACAATATGAAACAGATTTTATTAGTTGTACTTTATGGAAGATGATGGCTACTAATACTTATGAATACTGCAAAAAAGGTGATATAGTTGGAGTAAAAGGCAGAATAGAATCAAAAGTATATGAAAAAGATGAAGAGACTATATATAGACTTGAAGTAATAGCAGAAAAAGTAACATTTTTATCATCTAAGAATGATGAAATAAAAGAAAGTAAAAGCGAGTAGTCGCTTTTATTTTTGTAAGAAAACAAAAAAAGAGAAAATAGTATAAAATAATTTTTTAATTTATATATAATGTAATGTCAATTTTACACTTGTTTTTAAAAAATCATTTACACATTGGGGGGGTGTTATATACTT
>CAZBFY010000027.1:0-10003 GCA_964491445.1 uncultured Mycoplasma sp. | reverse complement strand
ATCTATAATTTATGTTAATGTTACTAGTTTTTTTTGTAAAAAGCCGAAACTCAAAGGAACATATTCTTGATTTATATAAAGATAGTGGTATAAAAGTTAAAAATAATGATAGATTTATAGATTCAATGAGTGATGAGCTATTAAAATATAGAATAATAGGACTATTTATTCTATCTAGATATTGTCATAAAATTGAAAAAGAATGGGAACTAACAGTAACAGATAGTACTTCACGTATTCCAAAAGAAAAGTTTGATAAAATGAAAAAAAGAGCAAGAGAACTAGGAACAATTATAAAGAAAAAATATATACATGATAAACAAGTAACTCCTTTAGATGAAATAACTACTAATATAGCAGGTTCTCAAACATTTATACTAGAAGCATTTCCCAATCTAGAAAGAATAGTAAAAGAAGAGGAAAGAAGTATTAAATAAGGACTACCAGAAGTTAAGTAATTAATTTTCTGATAGTCCTTTAAATCTAATAAAAAAACAACTTAAAATCTTTAAGTTTACCATTATCCGTGTTATACTTTATATAAGATAGGAGTGTTAGGATGAACTATAATAAAGAAATAAAAGATGTTTTAAAAGATTTATTAACTTCTAATAAAGGACTAACTACTAAAGAAGTTTTAAGTAGAAGAAAAAAGTATGGTTTAAATGAAATAACTGATACAGGAAAAGTAACTTTTTTAAAAAGAATACTTATGCAATTTAATAATGCTATGATAATACTTCTTTTAGTAGTAGGAATATTAGCTTTTATATACTCATATGTTACAAATACTGATTATACAGATGCAATAGTTATACTATTTTCAGTAGTAGTAAACATAATAATGGGTTATATAGGAGAGAAAAAAGCAGAAAATTCATTAGAAGCTTTAAAAAGTTATGTTGTATCTAAAGTAGTAGTTTTAAGAGATAATAAAAAAATAGAAATAGAGTCTAAAGAACTTACTAAAGGAGATATAATTTTCTTAGAAAGTGGGGATAAAATACCTGCTGATGCAAGAATAATAGAAAGTATAAATGCTTTAGTAGATGAATCGGTATTAACTGGAGAATCTCAAAATATTACAAAAGAAAATAAAACATTAAAAGGAGAAGTACCACTTCATGAGAGAGTTAATATGATTTATTCTGGAACAATTTTAGAAAATGGAAAAATAACAGCAGTAGTAACTAATATAGGAAATGATACAGAACTAGGAAAGATAGCAAAAAACCTAGCAAAAGAGAAAAAAGCTCCAACACCACTTGAAATAAAAGTAGCAAAAGTAAGTAAATTAATAACATGGTTATCTGCTATTTTAGTAGCATTTGTAATAATATATGGAATATATACAAAAAGTGATATTTTAACAATAGTTATGTTATGTATTTCTATGATAGTAGCATCAGTTCCAGAATGTTTACCGATTGCAATAACTGCAACTCTTTCAGTAGGATCAAAAGAAATGGCAAAGAAAAAAGCTATAGTGAAGAAATTATCTGCTATAGAAACTTTAGGATCAACAGAAATAATTTGTTCTGATAAAACAGGAACCCTTACTACTAATGAAATGACAGTAGTTAGAATAACCGAGGGTACAAAAACAAAAATGAATATAAGAGAAGATATAAATAAAGACTCATTCTTATTTAAAGCAATGGCTCTTTGTAATGATGCAGAAGAAGTTAAAGAAAATAATTACTTTGGAGACTCTGTAGAAATATCTTTCTTAAAATATTTAAAAAAAGTAGGAATTAATACAAAAAAAATAATATCAAAAAATAAAAGAATATCAGAAATACCTTTTGATTCAAATAGAAAAATGATGAGTACGTTAAATATTATTGATAATAAAAACTATATATTAGTAAAGGGTAGTTTATCTTCAGTACTTAGTTGTTGTAATAAAATACAAGAGGGAAATAAAACAAAAAAATTAACTACTTTAATACAAAAAACAATAAAAAAACAAGAAAAGAGTATGGCAAAAGATGCTTTAAAAGTATTAGCACTTGCTTATAAACCTATTAATAAAAATAAAATAAGTAATGAAGATGAATCATCTTTAATATTCTTAGGTTTAATAGGTATGATAGATCCTCCTAGAAATGATGTAATTAGTGCTATAGAAAAGTGTAAAAGTGCAGGTGTTTTACCTATTATGATAACAGGAGATAGTTTAGATACAGCACTTTCTATAGCAAAACAAATAGGAATTATAACAAAAAATAATGAAGGAGTACTAGGAGATGAAATAAGAAACTTATCAGATAAAGAACTTGCAAAAGTATTAAAAACAGTAAAAGTTTTTGCAAGAGTAACTCCTGAAGATAAAGTAAGAATAGTAACTTTCTTAGAAAAAACAGGAAAAGTAATAGCAATGACTGGAGATGGAGTAAATGATGCTCCTGCTATAAAACTTGCAAGTGTTGGAGTAGGCATGGGAATAACTGGTTCTGATGTAACAAAAGGAGCAGCAGACATTATTCTTATGGATGATAGTTTCTCAACAATAGTAACAGCTATTGAAGAGGGAAGAAGAATCTATGATAATGTAATTAATAATATTCTTTATAATTTATCTAGTAACTTTACTGAAATAATAATAATTATAGTAGGAATGTTATCTTTTAGAAATATAATAACACCTATACATGTTCTTTATATAGACTTAGTTGCTGATACTCTACCATCAATATGTATTGCCTTTGAAAAAGGAAGTAAAGACTTAATGAAAAGAAAACCAACTTCATTAACACGAAATATATTTACACCATATTTTATTTCATTTTTAATATCATCAGTTATAATAGAAGTTGCTATAACACTAATTATATTCTCTATGTTTTATACAAAATATAACTTAGAATTAGGACAAACAATGGCTCTTTTAAGTATAGTTATAAATGAATTTGTATTTGCTTATAACTGCAGGAGTCTAACAGAAAAAATAGTAAAAAGAGGTATATTTACTAATAAACATTTAAATATAGGAATGGGTATATTAATATTAGTACAATTATTAGTGTTTTTAACTCCTATTGGTAGTTTCTTTGGTTTAGTACAAATATCTTTATTTAATTTTATACTTGTATTTGTTATAAATATAATTGGTTTTATTCTAATAGAATTATTAAAACCTTTACTAAAAGTATTATTTAAAAACTAATGTAAAGTTTTATTTCAAATATATAACTATAAAAAATTAATTGACTGTATATATTTATGTACATATAATTTATTTAAGGAGAGAAAAGTAAAGACTAATAAAAGTAATTCTGAAATTGATTTTGATTATATATTTAAAAACTATAGTGATTTGTTTTATAGTTATAAAACTACATTTAAAGAACATGATAATGTATAGTTCAGAAATAGTTAAAAATATTCTACTAATATATAAATTAGATGCTCTGTTTTTAAGAGTGTCTTTTTTTGCATAAATTAATATAATAAAACACTAAATACTTGACAAACAAATGTTCGGATAGTATTATTTATACAAGAAAAGGATGATTTGTATGAAAAGAACTTTTATTATTTTATTTATATCTTTATTTATTTTGCTAGGAGGTTATTTTCTTTTACTTGATAATAGTGAAATAAAACTAAATACTAATGATAAAGACATAATATCTAAATTAAAAGATGAGTATCACAATGATGAAATAGTAGGAATTTTAGAAATACCAGATGTTTTAAAAACTACTGTAGTAAAACATTCTGATAATGATTATTACCTAACCCATGACATAACTAAAAAAAAGAATGAATTAGGGGCGGTATTTATGGATTATCGTGTTAATACAGGAGATAAAAAAGTACTTATTTATGGTCATAATTCCACTAGAGGTAATAAACTACCTTTTATAGAGTTAGATAATTATGTAAATGAAAGTTTTTATAAAAAATATCCTGTTATATATTTTTATACTGAAGATGGAAAACAAACTTTTGATATATTTTCAGCCTATGTAGAAAGTGAAGATTTTGATTATATAAATATAAATGATTATAATGGACTTACTTATTTAGAACATATTAATAAACTTAAAAATAAATCTAATTACAAAATAAATATTAATCTAAAAGAATCTTCTAAAATAATAATTTTACAAACATGTAATGTAGAATCAGGTTATAGTGGTTATAAAAATACTTTAGTTATGGGTGTTTTAAAAGGAGAGTGATATTATTAGAACAGTAATAATTGGTGGAGGTGCATCAGGAGTAGCATCTGCTATATACGCAAGTAAAAATAATGAAGAAGTAATAATACTAGAAAGAAATGACAAACTTTTAAAAAAACTATTAGTAACAGGAAATGGTAGATGTAATTATTTTAATGAAAATTTTAGTATTGATAAATACTATTCTGAAGATATAGATATATTAAAAAACATAATAAATGAAAAACATAAAGATTTATTTTTAGAATTTTTTGATAGTATTGGAATAGTACCAAATATAAAAAATGGTTATTATTATCCTTTTTCTTTAAAAGCTAATTCTGTTTATGAAGTATTATTAAGTGAGGTAAATAATAGTAATATTAAAGTTATTACATCTTGTTATGTTAGTAAAATTATTAAAGAAAATAATAAATTTTTAATATACTATAATGATAATAAATTAGTTTGCGATAGAGTTATCATAAGTACGGGTTCTAAAGCTTATCCTAAGACAGGATCAGATGGTAATGGTTATGATTTAGTTAAATCTTTGGGTCATTCTATAAATAAAGTATATCCCTCTCTTACTAAACTTCACGGAGACTCTACTTATTTAAAAAAAGCAGAGGGTATTAGAGTAGAAGCCATTATATCTTTATATGAAAATAATAAGTTTATAAAACAAGAATATGGAGAAGTACAGTTTACAAAAGATGGTATAAGTGGTATTTGTGTTTTTAATTTAAGTAATATAGTAAGCAAAGGTTTAACACACAATAAAAAAGAAGAAATAATAATAAACTTTATGCCCTTTTTAAAAGAAAGTGCTTTAGCTTGGTTAGATAAACAAAGTAAAAAGATTTCTAATCGTAGTATTTTTTCTATACTTGAGGGCTTTTTAAATTATAAGTTAATAGATATTATTTTTTCTATAAATAAAATAAATAAAGATAAGAAATGGAACCAGTTAAGTAATACTGAAAAAGATAATTTAGTAAACAGTTTAACTCAGTTTAAGTTCAATGTTATAAGTGTTTCTTTATATAATTTCTCTCAAGTATGTGGAGGAGGTATTTCTTTAAAAGAGATAGATATAAATACTATGGAGTCTAAAATAGTACCAGGTTTATATTTAACTGGTGAAATATTAGATGTTACTGGAGACTGTGGTGGATATAATTTAGGTTTTGCTTTTATAAGTGGTATTTTAGCAGGAAAAAGAGGTAATTATGATTAGAATAAGACAATTAAGAATTAGTATAGATAATGATAGAATAGAAGAGTTAAAGAAAAAAGTTTCTAAAAGATTAAAAATTAGTATTAATGAAATAAAAGAGATAAAAATAAATAAAAAAGCTATAGATGCTAGAGATGAAGATAAAATTTGTTTTGTTTATGAAGTAGATGTTTTATTAAATAGTGAATTAAAAGTATTAAAAAAAGTTAAAAGTAATGATATTTTTATTACTCCAGATGAAGAGTATAAATATGTGCTAAAGAAAGATAAAAATGTTAAACCTGTTGTTGTAGGTAGTGGTCCTGCTGGTCTTTTTTGTGCCTATTTTTTAGCAGAAGCAGGTTATAATCCTTTAGTTATTGAAAGAGGAGAAAAGATAGAAGATAGAGTTAAAACAGTAGATGATTTTTGGAATAATAATAAACTTAATTTAAACTCAAATGTTCAATTTGGAGAAGGCGGGGCAGGTACTTTTTCTGATGGTAAACTTAATACTTTAGTTAAAGATAGAGAATATAGAATGAAAAAAGTATTTGAGATCTTTGTATCATGTGGTGCTCCAAAAGAAATAATGTATATTCATAATCCTCATATAGGAACTGATATATTAAGAAAAGTCGTTATTAATCTAAGACATAAAATAATAGAAATGGGAGGATGTTTTAGATATAATACTTGTATGACTGATATAAAAATAAAGAATAATCAAGTGTGTTCTATAGAAGTTAATAATAATGAAGAGATTTTGTGTGATACTTTAATACTTGCTATAGGACATAGTGCTAGAGATACTTTTAAACTGTTATATAGTAAAGGCGTTAATATGACTTCTAAAGCTTTTGCAGTAGGTTTTAGAATAGTTCATAAACAAGAGTTAATAGATAAAAATCAATATGGGAAAAGTTATAAAAAACTTAGTCCTGCAAGCTATAAACTTAGTTATACTACAAAAACTGGGCGTGGTATTTATTCATTTTGTATGTGTCCTGGTGGTTATGTAGTTAATGCATCAAGTGAAAATAAAAGATTAGTAGTAAATGGAATGAGTAATTACGATAGAGGTAATAGTTATTCTAATAGTGCTATTATAGCAAGTGTTAATGAAAAAGATTATGGTTTAGGTATTTTTGCAGGAATGAATTTTCAAGAGCAATTAGAAGAAAAAGCTTATAAACTGGGTAATGGCTCAATACCTATTCAAAAGTATAATAGTTTTATAAATAATAAGAGCGATGAAATAATAGAAAATCTTGGATTTATAAAAGGAAAGTATAAGTTTTCTAATTTATATGAATTGTTTACACCCAATATAAGAAATGATTTAATCGAGGGAATTGAAAACTTTAATAAGAAAATAAATGGTTTTACAGAAGATGATGTGTATCTTTTAGGAGTAGAAACTAGAAGTTCTTCTCCAGTTAGAATACTAAGAGATGATAATTTAACCTCAAACATTAAAGGCCTATATCCTTGTGGCGAAGGAGCAGGTTATGCCGGAGGTATTACGACTTCTGCTATTGATGGAATAAAAGTTGCAGAAAAAATAGGAAATGCTTATAAAAAATAAAAAGTGTAAATTTGCTTTAAGAAAAGCATTTTTTATTGCATAATTTATTTTTTTCTGATATATTTTATATAGAGTAAGGAGTGGGGATACATGGATATTAATATGTTTTTGGTGTTTCCAGGGATACTTATAACTATTGGAGTATTCTTATTATTGTTATCTATAATAATGGTTATAATAGCATACAAAACTTCTGATAAGCCTGAAAAAAATTATTTTAGCATAAACGAAGATACAAGCACTAAAGATAAAACCTCTAAAGAAGAAGTAAAAGAAATATTATCTAGTATAGAAAATAAAGATATAGAAAAGAATAAGGATAAAGATGAAACTAAAAACAAAGAAGAAAGTTTAGAAGAAACTAAAATATTTAGATTTCCTTTAAATAATAGAGATGTTTCAATTAATGAAATAGATAATGAAGTAAGTAATAGATTAAGTAAAATGGAACAAGAAATGGCAAAAGAGCTTAATATTTTAGAAAATACAAAAGATGAAGAACAAGATATGTTTTTTGATTCTAAAAGAGAAACAAATCCATTTGAAAAGTTACGTGTAGAAGAAAAAGAAATTGTAGAAGAGGAAGAAATAGAACTTTTATAATTTCTTTTTTGTTACATGTTTTAATAAAAAACATATTTTATAATGGGGTGTTAAGATGAATAATAATAAAATTTCAGTTTCATATATAAGAGGAAATGATAAGTATAATAATTTATATGGTGTTGCATATTTTTATCCATATAAGAATGGCACTATAATGGAAATAGAGATAAATAATATGCCAAAAGATAATACTCATCCTTATGCTCTTCATATACATGAAGGAGGTATTTGTAATAAAAATGATTTTACAGAAGCATTAGATCATTATAATCCTACCAATACAATACATCCATCTCATGCTGGAGATTTACCACCTTTATTTTCAAATAATGGTTATAGTTATATGAGAGTATTTACAGATAGATTTACTCCAGAAGAAATAAAAGGAAGAACAGTTATTATCCATGAGAGTTTTGATGACTTTATCTCACAACCATCAGGTAGTAGTGGTCCTAGAATAGCATGTGGTATAATAGTATAAAAAGAAAGGAATAAAGATTTATGAAAAAGCATAAACACTTAGGAATATATGGAGTTTTAATTGAAGATGATAATATATTACTAATAAAAAAAGCAAATGGTCCATATCAAGGAAAATTAGATTTACCAGGAGGTACTCCTGATTTTGGAGAAACTTCATTTGAAGTCTTAAAAAGAGAAATATTAGAAGAAACTAACTTATTTGTAGAAGACGCTAGGTTAATAGATTTTGATTCTGTAACAGTTAATTGGCATAAAGAAGATGATATAATAAACGTTCATCATTTTGCAGCTTTTTATGAAATAATTAAATATAAGGGTAATATAAAAGAAAAAATAGAAATAGATGAAAAAAATGATGATTCTAGAGGTGCTAAGTTTTATAAAATAAGCAAGTTAAATAAGAATGATTTATCAGAAATAACTATATTGCAGTTAACTAAATTAGGATATATATTAAAGTAATGAAAGGAATAGTATGAGAATATATGTTATGGGTTCTACAGGAGTAGGTAAAACTACTTTTTCTAAAAAACTTAGTAAGAAATTTAATATAGATTACTATGAATTAGATAAAATAGTATACAACAATGAAAAACATAGAACAGATGAAGAAATAGAAAAAGGTTTTAAAAGAATTATAAGTAAAAATTCTTGGATAGTTGAAGATATAGGTAGAAAAAGATTTATTAAAGCAAGAGAGTTATGTGATAAAATTTATTATTTAAAGTGTAATAGTATTACTATTTATAAACAAATGATAAATAGATGGATAAAACAAAGATATAGAAATGAAGATTATAATGTAAAACCTACTATTAAGAATTTATTTAAGAGTTTAAATGATATACATTTATATAAAAAACAAGAAAAAGATATAATAGATTCACTAGAGATTTTTAAAGATAAAGTAGAGTTTTTAAGTAAAAAAGATATAAGTGATATTTGTAGTTAAGTTTAAGTAATAAAATAGTTCTTTTTATGGACCTAAATAATATACTTAGTGTAGAAAGGAAAGTGAAAAGAATGGATATACTAAAAGTGTCTTCAAAATCTAATCCAAATAAAGTAGCAGGAGCTTTGACTAATGTTTTTAGAGATAAAGGAGTAGTAGAAGTACAAGCAATAGGAGCAGGTGCTTTAAATCAAGCAATTAAAGCAATAGCAATTTCTAGAGGGTTTGTAGCTCCTAGTGGAAAAAATTTAATATGTATTCCTGCATTTCAAGATATAATGGTAGATGGCGAAGAAAGGACTGCTATTAAACTTATTGTAGAGGCTAAATAAAGCTTCTTTTTATTTGTCAAAATATGTGATATACTTATATTGGATAATGATTTGAAAGTGATGTGATATTATGCAAAATATAGAAGTTTCTAAAGCAATTCCATGGAATCCATGGCATGGTTGTAAAAAGGTTAGTCCAGGATGTAAAAATTGTTTCGTATATAAAATGGATCAAAGATATGGAAGAGATACAACTGTTATTACAAAGGGTAAAACAACTTATGAGTTAAAAGATAAAAAATGTCCTCCAGGTTCACTTGTTAAATTATGTTTTTCTTCTGACTTTTTTATAGAAGAAGCTGATGTTTGGAGAGATGGTTGTTGGGATTTTATAAGAAGAAGAAATGACTGTATATTTGTTATGACTACTAAAAGACCTGAAAGAATTAAACAGTGTGTACCTGATGACTGGGGTGATGGTTGGGATCATGTTCATATTAGTGTTTCAATAGAAAACCAAGAATGGGCTGATAAAAGATTAAAAGCTTTTTTAGCTGCTCCAGTAAAACATAGAGAAGTATTTTGTTCTCCTTTAATTGGACCAATATCCTTAGGAAAGTACTTAGATACTGGGTTAATCAAATGTGTTAATGTTGGTGGAGAAATGGCTCTTTCTAAAGATGTTAGACCTATTAAGTATGAATGGGTAAGAGA
>CAZBFY010000026.1:0-10767 GCA_964491445.1 uncultured Mycoplasma sp. | reverse complement strand
TGATTCTAATAATTTAAGTGATATATCACTTGTACTTATTTCATTTTCTTCTCCTGTAAATGAAAAATCAAAGGCTGCATAACTAGTTCCCACAATAATTAACATACTTAAAAGAACTAAAGTTATTACCTTTAATTTACTATGTTTTTTATTAGGGTTATTATTTAAATGCCCCCCCCCCAGCGAACATTTGTTTGTCTTTATCTTCTCTCATATTTACACCTCAAAACTCTATTTTCTTATAATTTAATTCTACACTAAAACAACTACTTTTTCAAGTAGTTATTTTGGTTATTACATTTTATCTGGTATTTGTATTATTAATAAGCTAAGTAGTTTTTCCATTACTTTGTATGTATAAGATAATAAGCTAATCCAGTCTTCTTTTTGTTCTTTGTTTTCTAATTTTAATATGTTATTGTTTTGATAAAATGTATTAGTAATTACTGCTAAATCATATAGATAATCTGCTATATAGTGAGGCATTCTTTCAATACATGCTTTATCTACTACATTTGGTACTTCAAGTAATTTTTTTCTTAAATCTCTTTCGTTATCATTATATATTTTATTACTTAATTTATTTTCAAAAGATGGTAGTAATTTTTTTATTCTTACTGCAGTATATAGAATATAAGGTCCTGTTTTACCATTTACATCTGAGAATTTGTCTATATCAAATATATAATCTCTTTCTCTATTATTTTGTAAATCTGCATATTTTAAAATAGAGTTTACTATTATATCTATATCTTCTTTTTTCATGTTCTTATTTTCTTCTTTTTTTGATATAAATATTTCTTTTGTTTTTTCTATTAGTTCATCTAGTCTTAGAGTTTCTCCACTTCTTGTTTTAAATGGTTTCCCATCGGGACCATTTATTGTTCCAAAGTAATTATGCTCTAGTATTGTATCTTTTGTTAAATCACTCTTTTTACATGTTCTAAATACTTGTTCGAAGTGAAGTCTTTGTCTTGCATCTACTACATATAGAATATAGTCTGGGTTCCAGTCTTTCATTCTTTGATAAATTGTTGCGACATCACTTGTTGCGTATAAATATGCTCCACTTTTTCCTTGAAGTAGTAATGGTGGTATATCTTTGGTATCGTTTTCTTCTTTTACACGTACTATTTTAGCACCTTGATCGAGTTCTACTACTCCTTTACTTTCTAGGTAATTCATTAAGTCATCCATGTATTTATAGCTATCTTTTTCTCCGTACCAATAATCAAAGTCTACTCCTAGGTATTTGTATATTCTTTTTATATCATTTAGTGATACTTCATACATTACTTTAAAGTATGATTCGTATTCTTTGTTACCATTTTGTAGTTCTTTTGTTATTGTTTGGCATTCTTTTTTTACTTCTTCATCTTCTTTACATAGTTTTGACATTTTTGGATATATATCTTGTAGTATATCTATTGTTATTTCTTCTGGTTTTAGATTTTTTTTCTTTAGTCCATATATTACTTGTCCCATTTGGAGTCCTATGTCTCCTAGGTGTACGTCTCCGATTACTTTATATCCTTTTTCTTTTAGGATGTTGTATATAGATTGTCCTATTATAGCAGGTCTTATGTGTCCTACATGAAGTGGTTTTGCTATATTTGGTCCTCCGTAATCTACTACACAGGTTTTATTTTCTTTTATTTTTTCTATTCCAAAGTTTCCTTGTTTTATCATGTTATTTTGTTCATTTAAGATGAATTTATCACTTATTTTTATGTTTATAAAACCTGGTTTAGCGAATACTACTTCTTTAAAGTAATTATCAAAGTCTTCTAGAGCATTTATTTCTTTTACTAGTTCTTCTCCGATTAGTACTGGATTTGTTTGTTTGTTTTTTGCTATTTGAAAGACACTATTTATTTGATAATCACATAGTTCTGGTCTGTTTGACATGCTAACTTTTGCATATTCTTCATTGTATCCTAAGTTACTGAATGCTTGTTTTAATATTTTTTCTAATTTTTCTATCATTTTATCTCTCCTTAATATAAAAATTCTATAAAGATAAGGACGAGTTTTCCCGTGGTACCACCTTACTTCATAGAATTCTATGCTCTTTATCTTTAACGCTAGATTTACGTGTTTTGCTAAAGGATACGTTCGCAAGGACTTATTATTTGGTTTTCACTGGTTCCAAACTCACTAAAATAAGTTTTTCTTGTTACTATTTCCTTATTTTTGCAACTTGTTATAAATAATATCAATTTTTATTTATTTTGTCAATACCAAATGCTTTCTATTTGGGCATTACTTGAAAGTGGTGCTGGATTTGGCATTTGTAGTTTTACTGAAATTGGTATTTTGAATGCTGAACCGAATGTCATACATGTTCCAGGTTGAAGAGTTTTTATGGTTGCTATTGTATCTTTTGTTACGTTTGGCATCATTGTTTCTAGATAGTTTACGTCTCTTGCATGCATTGTTCTAAAGATTAGGAAGTTAGAGCATTGACTTATAGCAGTTTCACTTATTTCTGATGGTCTTTGGGTTATGAATCCTAGTAATATACCATATTTTCTTCCTTCTTTTGCTATACGATCAAATATGTTGTATCCGAATAGTTTTGTATCCATATCATTTTGTACATATCTATGAGCTTCTTCGATTAGAATGTGATATGCTTTGCTAGCACGATTTTCTGCTGTTACTGATACTTTGAATAATAAACTTGATAGGACTTTTACTAATACTTTTGCAAATCTATCATCTACGTAGTTAATGTTAAAGTTAACTATTTGAGCTTTTCTTCCGTCTTCTTTTGTCATTAGTTTTTCTATGTATTGTTCTGTATTCATGTATTCATGACAATCAAAGTATGTTGCATATTCTCCCTCTAGGAGACTACTTGTACGAACTGCTAGGATATTTGCATAATCATAGACTTTATCACTTTTTAAGATACCTTCTGAGATAAGCGCAAATGAAAGTGCGTTACTAAAGTCTTGTAGTGTAAATGGCACTATTTCATTACTTGT
Organism: uncultured Mycoplasma sp.; assembly: GCA_964491445.1. Classification (GTDB taxonomy): domain Bacteria; phylum Bacillota_I; class Bacilli_A; order RF39; family UBA660; genus UMGS1449. Next base: position 7,777 of record CAZBFY010000026.1, on the reverse strand, counting down.
GTATTCTAAGTCATCTATTATGAAATGAGATACTGCTCCTACTACTTTTTCTATTGCAGCCATACTATCGTTATCATTTACATATAGACATTGTTTTAGAGTTCTTGTATAACCTGGTTCTACTATTTTTAAATCTAGGTTTAAATCTGGAGTGTTATAACAAGTAAGTACTGATATTATTTGGTTTCTTACATTAGATGCACTTTTACCTGTCAAAATTATATCTCTTAAACATTTTGCTATTATGTTGTTTTTGTATTTTTGTACACTTTCATCATTTCTAGATAATACTGGTAATAAATTAAGTGTTTTTTCTATAATCGGTATTTGATTTGGATCATTTACATCCAAAAGCATTGCTATTCCATCTGTTCCCATAAGCCAAAGTGGTATTCTTAGTTTTTCACTTCCTACTGCATTTGGATTTGTGGTTATGCTTTTGTAACATATATTTGGATTTACGTCTTCGAATCTTGTAAATGAGTTATGGTATTCTCCGTAAGCATCAAATACGAAAATATTAGAATTTACAGGAGCATGATTTGAATAGAAAAGGTTTTGCATTACTGTTGCAGTTGCACAACTTTTACCTGAACCTGAGTTTCCTATTATAGCAAAGTGATTTGAAAAGAAATTATTAATACCTACATTGATACCATAATTATTATATATAGATGATTGTCCTAGATAAAATGTGTTTGGACTTGGATTGGATGGTCCTAGGATAAGTACTAATTCTTCCATACCTATTATTCTAACATCTGCTTTAAAACTTGGCTTTTTACTAACACCTGGATAGTATCTATCATTTACTATTTCTCCGATTATAGAAATCATTAAATGTTCTTCATTTATATGAATAATTTCTCCTACTACTTTTTGACCATTTTCTTCAAATATTACATGTAAATTAGAAAGACTTGGTTGTACTTTAATATCAATACTCATTTTTACTCTTACTATTTCATCTTTTATTTCTACTATTTTTCCTAACATAATCAACACCTCTTTATCATATAAAAATTATAACTTAATTTTAGAGATATTTCAATATAAAATTTTTGATACTAAAAAAGAACTAAGTTTTATTCATTAGCTTTTAGTTCTTTAGCTTTTTGTTTATTAAAAGTTTATATACTAATATTTATTTTAATATTAATTATAGTTTATAGTATTTTTAAAAATAGTATTATGCTTTTAATAGTTCTTCTACTATTTTATACATTTCAGTATTTGGATTTGCCTCAACAGTTCCTATTTTTTTACCACTTTCTAATTGAAATTTTTCTAGTTTTTTTGCTCTAGTAATTGCTTTATTTGTGTTTTGATTAATCTCTTTATAAATATTAATATTTTTTTCATACTTTGGATAATACTTTTTTAGTTTTTTTATAACATCATTATTGTTCATATTGGCTGTTGTATATTCATAGTGTAATAAAAACCATAATTCAATACTTGGAGTTGATGTTATTACTTTTATATTATTTTCTTTTGCTAGTTTTATAGCTTCATTAATTATTTTATTTTTATTTGGATTCATATCTGTATCAAATACAAGATAAGCATTGTCATTGGTCGTTAAATCTAATTCTAGTTCTTTTATTCCTTTTATTAGCATTTGTACTAATCTTAAGGGGTCTGTATTATTTCCTTTTGCATATGTTATATTGTAATTTTTTTGATTTGTTTCAAAGTTATTAAAATAATTTTTTTCTTTTTTGTTGTTTCCTTCACAAGCAATTAGTATTTTTCTTTTTTGTTTTCTTATTTTCTTTACTCTATCACTACTAATTTTTCTATTATTTTTTATTCCTCTTCCCATAAGATGAAATCATTTTTTATGAAAGGTACTGCTCCGTATCTTCCTAACATATATCCTTTTTCAATATTTTCAGTTTTCCTGACTGAGAAATCACTAAGTGGATATAAATCACTTACTCCGTTTTTGTTATTTTTTTCTGTAAACCATATTTGATCTCTTCTTAAGATATTTAATTTTAATAAATTAGTATCATGAGTATTGAATATTAATTGAGCTTTATTCTTATTTATTTCTGGATTATTGAACATTTGTATAATCATTTCTACTAGATATGGATGTAAGCTTTTATCTAGTTCATCTACTATTACTACTTTTTCATTAGTTAACGCATCCATAATAAATGGTATAAAACAAAACATAACTTGTGTTCCCATTGATTCTTCTTCGTAGGTTAATTCTATTTCTGAATCTTGGTGTTTAAATAATGCTGTAAATGCTTTTGGTTTTGTTTTCATAGAATTTTTAATAAATTCTGGTATTGATGCTAAAACTTCATCTGGTATTTCAGTTTCTATTACTTTGTAATCTTCTATATTAAAGTCTGATGCTTTTAGTATTTCTAGTGTGAATTTTTTTAATTTATTATCATTTTTTAAATACTCTTTAAATGATATCTCTTTAAGTTCACTTAAGTTGTTGAATGTATTAATGGTCTTAGTAAGAAAACTATACGGTAGTCTTGTTTTTTCATAATTCCAATTTGTTGCGGTTGCTATAAAGAATTTGTTTGGGGAATTTTTTAATGCTATTTCATTTAAAAGTTTTGCATCTTTTTGTGAAAATGAATAATTATCAGTATTTGTTCTATCAAAGATTTTTGTTTCTCTTCCATTTGGATAATAATATAAATATTCTTCATATATTGTGTTTTTGTCTGCGATAAAACCATATACATAACGTATTTCATTTACTATAAATTTTATTTCAAATTCACTTGGTTTATTTACTAAATTCTTATCAAATTTAAAAGGCACTACTGGCAATTTGTCATTTAAATCAGTATTATTTGAATTTCTTAACATTAAGACTACCATAGTTAATGCTTTGAATAGATTTGTTTTACCTGATGCATTAGCTCCATAAATGGCTGCTGTTTTTAGGATTTTTTTGTTTCCAGATAAAACATAATTATTTTCTAGTTCATTACTTGAATTTGCAAGCATACTGAAAGTAACTTTTTCTTTAAATGATAAGTAATTTTTTAAGCTGAATTCTATTATCATATAATTTCCTCCTTTGTATTAATATTATATGCATTTTTTTTGGTTTAATCAACAATTTTTTGTATTTTATTTTCGTTTTTTGATGTTTTTTTGCAAATATTATAAGTAAATTATGTTTTTTTAAATTTAGCAAAGAAAAAAGAACTAAGTTTTATTCATTAGCTTTTAGTTCTTTTAACTTTTCTTCTATATGTTCTCCATATTCTATACTAGTATCATAGTGAAAACTTATTTGAGGCATTTTTCTTATATCAACACATTTAGAAAGTTCTATTTCTATGTAGTTAGCAGCTCTGTTTAGTGCTTTTCCTACTACTTCTTTTTTTTCTCTATCAAAAGTAGTAAAGTATACTTTAGCATATGATAAATCATTTGTTACATCGCATCCTGTTAATGTAACGAATTTTATTTCTGGATCTTTTATATCTTCTAGTATGATTCTACTTATTTCTTTTGTGAACATACTACCTATTTTTTGGGTTTTTAAACTCATCTTTTCACCTCTTCTAGGGTATAAGCTTCTATTATGTCTCCTTCTTTTATATCGTTAAAATTTTCAATAGTAATACCACATTCTATACCTTTTTTTACTTCTTGAGCTTTGTCTTTTCCTCTTTGAAGTGATGCGATGTTTCCATCATATATAACTATACCGTCTCTTATTACTCTTGCTTTATCATTTGCTTTTATATTTCCGTCTTGTACAAAACATCCTGCTATTGTACCTACTTTTGAGAATTTAAATAGTTGTCTTACTTCAGCATTTCCTAATACTTTTTCTTCGTATTCTGGTTCTAGCATTCCAAGGATAGCATCTTCTAGTTCTTCGATTATTTTATATATTACGTTGTGTAATCTTATATCTACGCCATATTCTTTTGCAAGTGCTACTGTTTTACTACTTGGTCTTACGTTAAATCCTATTATTATGGCATTTGAAGCATTTGCTAGTACTATATCACTTTCTGTAATAGTTCCTACTCCACTTCTTATTACACTTACTTTTACATCGTGTGAATCTATTTTAGATAGCATTTGTTTTATTGCTTCTTCACTACCTTTTACATCTGTTTTAAGTACTACACTTACTGATTTTGCTCCTTCTTTTACTTTACTAAATAAATCTTCAAGAGTCATACCTGCTCTGTTGGTATTTTCTTCTTTTGCTCTTAATTTTCTTTCATCTGATACTTTTCTTGCTTCTTTTTCTGTTTCGAAAGCCATAAAGCGGTCTCCTGCTACTGGAAGTTCGTTAAGTCCTGTTATTTCAACAGGCATACTAGGTCCTGCTTTTGCTACTTTTTCTCCTTTATCATTTTTTAAAGTTCTTACTTTTCCATAGTTGGTTCCTACTACTACTGGATCTCCTAGTCTTAAGGTACCATTTTGTATTAGAATGGTAACTATTGAACCTATATTTTTATCTAATCTTGCTTCTATTACGGAACCACTTGCATAACGATTAGGATTTGCTTTTAATTCTTGCATATCTGCGACAAGTAATATATTTTCTAGTAGTTCATCTATACCCATTTTTGTTTTAGCAGATATTTTGTTTACTAATGTGTCTCCTCCCCATTGTTCTGGAGTAAGTCCTGCATCAGCAAGTTCTGTTAGTACTCTTTCAGGATTAGCATTTGGTAAATCCATTTTGTTAATGGCTACTATTATAGGAACTCCTGCAGCTTTTGCATGGTCTATAGCTTCAACTGTTTGAGGTTTTACACCGTCTTCTGCTGATACTATAATTATTACTATATCAGTAACTGATGCTCCTCTTGCTCTCATTTCTGTAAATGCTGCATGACCTGGAGTATCAATAAATGTTATAAGTCTATCTTTAGCTTTTACTTGGTATGCACCAATATGTTGTGTTATCCCTCCAGCTTCGCCACTTACTACTGATGTTTCTCTGATAGCATCAAGAAGTGATGTTTTACCATGATCTACATGCCCCATTATTGTTACAACTGGAGGTCTTGTTTCTAAATCTTCATCTTTATCTATTATTTCAAATTCTTCAAAATTAGATATATCTCTAGTTTCTTCTTTTTTTAATTCTTTATCATAATCCATTACTAAGAGTTCTGCTGTTGCAAAATCTATTACCTGATTAAGATTAGCCATTGCACCAAGATCAAATAATTTTTTAATTAGAGATGCTGGACTTTCATTTAGAATATCTGCTAAATCTTTAACAGTCATACCATCTTTGTATAAAACAACTCTATCTAAAGAAGTATCATTTGTTTTTAGTTTTTCTTTGTGTTTGTATAAATCTTTTTTTGCTTTTAAGTATTCTTTATTATCTTTTTTCTTTAATACAGGTTGTTTTTTCATTTTTCTAGTTGTTTTATCTTGAACAGATTCTATTCTTAAATCTTTTTCAAGCTCATCATCGTCTACTACTTCTTCTACTTGGGGTTGTTCTTCTATGGAGGTAGATATTTCATTATCTAAAAGAATAATATCATCTTCGCTTAGCATATCATCTTCATTATTTACGGAAAGTCCTAGCCTCTTACAAAGTAAAATAATTTCTGAAACATTCTTATCAACATCTAAAGCATATTCTTTTAAACTCATCATAGTTATCACCACTTTCTTTTATATTTTATTTTCTTACATAACCATTTTTATTCTCCATTTTTAAAAATTGTTCTTTTATTTCTTCTATTTCTTCTTTTATAAAATTAGCATTTTGTTCATTTGTATACCAATAAACAGTTTCATAGCATTTATTTTCATAACTATCTATGTACTCTCTAAGAAATCTTTTATTGAATTTAGATACACTTTTGAAACAGAACATTTTCATGTAATCACTACCTATAAATAATCCAACACTTTTTTCTTTTTTTTCTTTATCTACTAAAAGATCTAGTTCTTCTTCTAGTGGAAGTCCTTGTTCATTAGTTTTTAATTCTGTGTAGAAAGCATATTCTTTTTCTTTTTGATCTGATATCTTTGTTACAAGATAACCTTTTTCTTTTTTCATAAAACCACCCTAACATATATTAATTAATTCATCATAAATTTCATCAGAAATTTTTATTTCAAGATGTTTTTCTAATATTTTACTTTTTCTAGCTTTTTCTATAACATCTTTATCTTTTTTTAAATAGGCTCCTCTTCCGTTTGCTTTTCCTTTTTCGTCTATTATTACGTTTCTTTCTGGAGTTCTGACAATACGAATGAGTTCTATTTTTGGATATTTTTCATGTGTTACGACACATGTTCTCATTGGAATTTTTCTTACTTTCAAGACTATTCACCTACTTTAATATTTATACCCATTTCTTTTGCTTGTTCACTAGTTTTTACATCTATTTTATATTTTGTAAGACGTGATGCTAGTCTAACGTTTTGTCCTTTTTTACCTAGTGCTAAAGAAAAGTCTTCTCCGTCTGCGATTGCTAAAGCTTCTTGTTTTTTTTGATCTAGTATATAGACAGATACATTTTTTGCAGGATTTAGTGCATTTTTTATAAACTCTTCTTTGTCGTTTGAGTATTTTATTATGTCTAATTTTTCTCCTGATAGTTCTTTTATAATATTTGCTATTCTAGAACCACGTTCTCCTATACAGCATCCTATGGGATCGATATTGGCATATTCTGAGTAGACTGCTACTTTTGAGCGTACTCCTGCATCTCTTGCTACTGCATATATCATAATGGAACCGTCAGATAGTTCTGGTATTTCAAGTTCAAATAATCTTTTAATGAAGTTGTAGTGATTACGTGATAGAAGTATAATTGTTCCTTTGTTGTTTGAGCTTACTTTAGTTACGTATGCTTTTATGGTAGAGCCCATGACTATTTTTTCTTTTCCTATAAGTTCTGATTTTGGTAATATACCATTTGTTCTACCAAGATCTATGTAATAGTTATTTTCATCTTCTAGAGATACTACTCCTGAAATTAATTCTCCTTCTTTGTCTTGAAATTCTTCAATTAGACTATTTCTCTCTGCTTCTCTTATTTTTTGTATTACTACTTGTTTAGCAGTTGAGGCTGCTACTCTACCAAAGTTATCTGGTGTAACTTCAGTGTCTATGGTATCTCCAAGTTCTAATGTTTTATCTATGTTTTTAGCATCTTCTAAAGATATTTCAATGTCATCATCTTCTACTTCTTCTACTACTGTTTTATATGAATAAATCTTTATATCTCCTGTTTCATGATTAATACTTACTCTAGCATTGGTAAGTGAATCGAAATTCTTTTTATATGCGGATAGAAGTGCTAGTTCCATAGCTTCGTATATTATGTTGCGATCGATATGTTTTTCTTTTTCTAATACGTTTACTGCATTTAAGAATTCTTTACCATCCATTATTTTACATCTCCTTTTTCTTTACTTGATACATCTAGAAGATATTCATTTTTTATAAAATCTTCTTTATCTAGTATGTCACTTATTAATCTACTTGCTTCTACTATTTTGTCTAAATCAATAGTATTATTACTATCTAGTATGATATTTAATGTTTTATTATCAAAGCTAATAGAATCTATTACTAAATCTTTTTCTTTTAAAGGGTTTGTAATAGCACTTTTTATTTGTTCTTCCATTTTTACCTCCTCAAAAACAAAGCAAAAGTGGGGATTACCCACTTCGTTGTAATTAGATTATATCATGAAATATAGAAATTGCAAACATTTTTTTAATTTCTGTGATTTTTAAGTAAAAATGTCCGCTTTTTTGATTTGATTTACAAGTAGAA
>CAZBFY010000025.1:1175-10869 GCA_964491445.1 uncultured Mycoplasma sp. | reverse complement strand
ATGATAAAGAGTTACATGAAGAAAAGTTAAGACTAAGTGAAATAGCAGAAGCTAAACAGGCTGGAATAAAAGATGGAATTAATAAAGGAATAAAAGAAACAGCTAAAAATATGTTAAAAAAGAATATAGATATTGAAACTATATTAGAATGTACAGGTTTAACTAAAGAAGAAATAGAAGCTATAAAATAGCTACTCTAAAGGTGGGTTTGTCAAGAAAAGTGTGTAAGTAGTTAATATATAATATACATAAATAAAATCAAAGAACTTAATTACAATATTTACGAAACCTATCTTGGAATAGTGGATGAGCATTTAATTGATTCCTCACCATAGACCAATTATGAATAGTAGAATTCTCTCATTTTTTATAGTTCGCTAACTCGTAAATATAATAGCTTGAAAGGAGTCTTTTCATTTGTAACAGCTCCTTTTTTATTACCTTTCTAAAAAAGGAATTAACTGATTCTATAGCATTGGTAGTATACATAGTTTTCCTTATGACACTAGAATAATCAAAAAGTTGTTCTACATGTTTAAAACTACGTTTTCCATACTTTTATTGACATATAAAAAACCAAGAGCTTATTTATGAGACTCTTGATTTTTTATATAATTTCAATTTTAATAAGTTATATCTAGATATATTTGTTATATTTCAAATAAGAAACATCAATAGTAAAATATAAAAGAAAATTTATTAAAAAAATACAAACTCGATTATCTCTTCCTAGAAAAACCATTTTCTCTACTTTTAAACTCCATTAAGATTTCCTCTAAAGATAAATTATAAGTATCACTAATACCAAAATCATTACAAAAAACAACCCCAGTATTCCCTAAATACTTCTCACAATAACTATATTCTTCATTATCTACACTATATACAACATTTCTATAAGCTACATCATCACACACCAAAACACTCATATACTCGCAAACAGAACTATTATCCTTAATATATCTCTTACTTAAAGTAATACAATTATTAAGTCTTATAAAATCAATCTTATCTTCATTATTAAATATAACAGAAACACGATTACCAACATTTTTATCATCCTTAGTAATAGATTTAAAAACAATTCTCTTATCATCTTCAAAAACAATACTTTGATTTAAATACCAATTATCTAACTTAGGTATATGCTTATCTATAGTACTTAACATGTTATTAACATCTTTATTATAAATACAATTTCCATTATTCATATCATTCACCTATATAAATATATGATATTTAAAAATTATTATTCATAATATAATCATAAGCTTGTCTTAACACACTTTTATCATCATCATAAGTAATAACACTTAAAGCATCTTCATAATTAAGCCATTTTATCTCTACAACTTCCTCTTCTTGAGCTTTTAAAACCCCACCAATAACATTTCCTAAAAAGAAAACAACATCTTTTAAAACATCATCATTAGGCATATAAGTAATAACTTTTCTAAAATCTCCAACAAAAGATATATCAAAACCAGTTTCTTCCTTTACTTCTCTTAAAGCAGTTTCTCTTTCAGTTTCATTTTCTTCAACATGCCCCTTAGGAAAAGAATAATGTCCTTTAGTTTGTTTAATTACTAAAAACAATAAATCATTATCACTATATTTATATATAATAGAACCACATGATTTTTCTTTTTTCATATAATCACCAAAATAATCTTAACACAAAAACAAATATTTTTATATATTTTTCATACTATTAAGTAGGTGATTTATTTGTTAACAAGTTTAATATCTATTTTAAAAGCCTTAATGCTCTTTAAAACATCATACTCAAATAACGTATTTAAAGAGCCACTAAGTAAAGAAGAAGAAAAAAAATACATAGAATTACTCTTAAAAAAAGATAAAAAAGCAAGAGATATATTAATAGAACATAATCTAAGACTAGTAGCACACATAACAAAAAAGTATGAAAACACCAACATAGATAATGATGACCTAATAAGCATAGGAACAATAGGACTCATAAAAGGAATAGACTCATACTCAAAAAAACATGGTACAAAAATAACAACCTATTGTGCTAAATGTATAGAAAATGAAATACTTATGTTCTTTAGAAGTAATAAAAAAAACAATAATAATATCTCTTTAGATGATCCCATCGGTTATGATAAAGAGGGTAATGATATAACAATTCTTGATGTTTTAAAAACCCCAAAACCAGACTATGTAGAAGACATGTATGTAAAAGATAATGTTAAATTATTAAATGAATACTTAAATAAATTAACAGAAAGAGAAAAAGAAATAATAATAAAAAGATATGGACTTAAAAATGAAGACGAAAGAACCCAAAAAGAAATAGCAAAAGACTTAAATATATCTAGAAGCTATGTTTCAAGAATAGAAAAAAGAGCAATTACAAAAATACTTAGAGAATTTATTAAAAAAGGGGATATAAATTACTAAAAAAGCTAGATACTCTCTAACTTTTTCTTATGTCTTATTCTATTAGTAATAATTATCGTACAACCAATTATAAAAACATATACAATTCCTGCAAGTATAATCAGTTTAAAATCAGGATATACTTCCTTATTAAGTAAAACAGGAATAGTTTTTACCACATTATCTTTATAATAAATAGAAAGTACTCCAATATTTTCCATATAATTATTCTCAGTAGAAATCTCATCAATACCATCATATACTAACTTAATATCATCTTTATTATAATCATTCTTTAAATATAACTTAACATCAGAAGAAGCAGTAATATCAACAGAATCAACACTTAAATACTTAGCATCTAAACTAGTAATAATATCATCTTTCTTAAGAATAGTTTGATAGCTATAATTTTTAAAATAATATTCATATATTTTCTTAGCATCTTTTATATGACCATTTAATTTCTTAGCTTTAGAAGTTATAAAAATAAGAGTAGTATTATCATTTCTTGCAATAGTAGCAAGAGCATAACCAGCATCAGTTTCAAAACCAGTCTTACCACCAATAATATAAGGAGCTTTAATATTTGCTAAATTTTCATATAATTTTATAGTATGACTAATCTTAGTCTTATCCCCTAAAGTATAATCCATAGTAAGAGCAATTTTCTTCCATGTTTTATTATTTAATCCAGCTTTAAACAAAATTAACAAATCACTCATAGTAGAATAATTATCCTTATTATCCATTCCTATTGGATTCTCAAAACTAGTATTTTTCATACCAAGTTCTTTTGCCTTTTGATTCATCATCTTAACAAAATTATCTTTATTACCCCCGACTAATCTAGCAAGCATATTAGCACAGTCCGCACCACTTTCAAGCATTAAACCATGTAATACATCATTATAACTATACTTCTTATCATAATCAAGAGAAGAACTTGAAGCATCTATTCTTATCAAATCAATATAATCACTTTTAACAAAAGATACTTTTTCATTCAAATCCTCTATATTCTCAATAGCAACAAGAGCAGTCATCATCTTAGTAAGAGAAGCAATACTAACTTTCTCATCCTTTTTCTTCTCAAATAAAACCTCATCATCATTTAAATTATATAAAATAGCATTACCAGAATAAATATCTATCTCATCAGCACTTACACTAGGAATTATTACCATAAGTAACATAAATAAAAACATAAATAATACTCTAAACTTTTTCATCTTAACACCCTTTACTTCTATAATACTAAAATAAGTATACCAAAATTTTAAAAATTTATCTACTTTTCCTTTGGTTTTACTAAAAATTGTTGTATAATTGTCATATAAAGATAGGGTGGTTACATGTGGAAAAATTAAGTAAAACATTAGAACAACTAAAAAATAAATATAATTATAACGATAAAACTATAAGTGCACTTGCAAAAATATTACCAAGTTTAATCAATTATTACGGAGAAGAATACGAACACTTAGTTTTAACAGCATTACTAAATACAGAAATAATATCATGCAGTTCAAAACAAACTATTTCTAAAGTAATAAAAGAAAGAACACTTACAAATTTTACAGGTAGTCCCCTAGAAGAAATTGATTTAAATAGACAAGAAAGTGTATACTTTCCAAATATTAAAATTATATATGATGATGAAACTAATTCATATAAAATAGATAAAATAGATAGAGTTATAGTTACTAGTCATACCTTTAATTATGATTCTCCAAAAGGTCTAGAAGTACTTACACACGCACTATGTCATCTAGTAAAAAGCTTTAAAGATGAATTTATAATAGAAGAAAACACTATCACTATAAGAAGTGGAATATCATATGAAAAAAGAAAAATAATGTATGGAGAAGAGATAACCCTTGATCTAATAGAAAACTTTGGAAAAAGTTTAGAGGAAGGTTTTAATATCTTAGATACAGAATTTATTGTTTCAATGGTATTACATGATAATTATAAATGCTATGACTATGATTCAATATATATGATAGCATATATCCTAAAGAAAAAATATGAACTACTAGATGAAATAAATAGTTATGAAATATGTGGAGATATTAATAACTTTAAAAAAATATATAATAAAACTGCTATTGAAAAATTATCTTCTATATGTGATGAATGCGTATCAATAGAAAACAATATGCATCTATCTTATACTAGAGAAGAAAAAGATGTAGTAGCAAATATCTTAAAAGAAAAATTAGAAAAAGAAGCTTTTACAGAACTAATATCTATTTATAAAAGTAGTAAAAGTATTATAAAAATATAAAAAAATTCATTATTTTAAATGAATTTTTTTTAATATAGAATCTATTTGTTTCTCACCAAATACCTCAGTTAAACCTTTATTTTTATACATTAAAGTAAGATATACTATCATACCAATAATACCAATAATACCAAGTTTTCCTATTATAAATATCTTATTACTAGGACTTCCTAAAACATTATTTAGTATTATAACAATAATAGTCATAAAAACTAAAGGAATAATAGTCTTCATTATAGACTTAATAATATCAAAATACTTAAAACTATGTCTTTTCTTTAAAAATACTAATACTATAGTCATAGAAGTAATACCCCCAATAATAGTAGCAATAGAAGTACCAAAGTATGGAGTAAGTCCTAACTTATCTAAAAGTAATATCATAGGAATATCAAGTACAGCATTAACAACAAGTCCAATTACAGTACTTATAATAACTAATTTAAATTTTTTAAATCCTTGTAAAGCAGTATTCATAACCGATAAAGTACTAATAACAATAGATACAATAGTAGATATTATAAGAATCTTAGGACCATATTCACTTATTCCATAAAAAACATTATATACATCTTTTGATAAAACTATTATACCTACTACTAAAGGAAGAGCAACAACAAGCATAGTACTTATCGCTTGATTAAATATTTTATTAGAAGACTCATAATCTTTCTTAGTATAACTTTCAATAATATGAGGAATTAAACTAGTAATAAGACCCATAGATATAGCAGATATTATCATACATATCTTAGGAGCCCATGTACAAACTATACTAGATATTAACTCACATTGTTCTGCAGAAAAACCAACCATATATAAACCCTTAATAATTAATTTCATATCAACAATAGTATACAAATCATTAGTTATTGATATAATTATAAGAGGTATACAATAAAATACTATCTTCTTACCAATTTCTTTACTAGATATAGAATCTTTTTTATCATTAACTTCAAATAATTTTTTATTCTTATTAATTTTAAATCTTAAATAAATATATGCCCCAAGTGCCCCAAAAAAAGCTCCAAGTAAAGCAACAGAAACCCCAATAGGAATACTAGTGTTAAACACATTTATTGCAAGATAAGAACCAATTAATATTATTGCTATTCTAATTACTTGTTCAAAGACCTGACTAATAGAGCCAGGAGCAATAAACTTATGACCCTGTAAATAACCTCTTAAAACACTTATATATGGAGTAATAATAAGAGAAATAGAAATAGCCTTAATTACTAAACTTATATCTTTTACAGGATTAGCACCCTCAATACCACTTATCAAAAACATAGCAAAATAATCAGAAAAAATAAACAACACTAAAAAAGATAAACAAGAAAACGTAAGTATAATCTTCTTACCAACATTAAAAGTCCTTTCCTTAGCATCAAGTTTTCCTAAAGTTATATACTCACTAATTATCATACTTATAGCAATGGGGATACCCGCAGTAGATATATTAAGAAATAAATTATATATGTTATAAGCATATGAATATAAAACACCACCATTTTCCCCAATTATTTTATAAAAAGGAATTACATACAAAACACCAAGTATCTTTGTAAAAACTATAGCTATTGATGCAATTAATGTACCCTTTAAAAAAGAATCTTTCTTCATTTATATCACCTTTTAGATTGTAACATGATAATAGATAAATTACAAATTAAATTAAATAACATCTATAAAAGAACATATACTAGTAAGGGTGAGTATATGAAAAAAATTAAATTTATTGGAGTTATAGTAATATTTCTATTAACAGTACTATATCATTTTCTTTATGACTGGTTACCAAATCCAGTATTTTCAGTATTTTTTCCAGTAAATGAAAGTATTTGGGAACACATGAAACTACTTTATAGTGGTATCTTAACATGGGGTATTATAGAATGCTTTATATTTAAATATAAAAAAATTAAGTATAAAAACTTTTTCTCTAGCTTGTTTTTAGAAATGATAACCAGTATTATGTTATACCTAATAATATATCTACCACTTTATAATACTTTTGGAGAAAACATGATTATCTCTATTGGATTACTACTAATAGTAATAGCACTAGAAGAAATATTTAGTTACTATTTACTTACACTATCAAAAGAAAACAAACTATTAGATAAAATATCAATAATACTTATTATACTAGGATTTGTTATATTCCTTGCTTTAACTTATGATCCACCAAAGAATTATATATTCTATGATATAGAATCTAAAAAATATGGTATATAAACTCTATATATAATTATATTTTACTAATTTTTTCTTATAATACATAATAAAAAGATAAAAAAAAGTAACAAAAAGGAGCAAAAAATAAAAAAATAGTTGTTTTTTATCTAGTTTTATTGTATACTTTATAAAGCAACGACTTATAGAAAGTCTAGAAAAAGGAGTGATACAATGGCAGTTCCTGCAAGAAAAGTTTCAAAAACTAGTCAAAGAACTCGTAGAGCCCATATGGCATTAACAGCAAAAAACACAACTGTTTGTCCAAATTGTGGTACTACTATTAAATCACATAGAGTTTGTAAAGAATGTGGATATTACAAAAATACTGAAGTAATTAAAAAAGAAGAAGAAGTAGTTGAAACTAAAAAAAGTAAAAAAGAAGAAAAGTAATAGGTATTAAACTTATTATTTTTTTATTAAAATGTTGTAAAAAAGCAACAATACAGTAGAATTAACTAGATTAGTTTAGCAAAATAAATTAGAAAGAATTACAAGAGGATATTATGCAGTCACTAATTCTTTTTGAGGATGAAAAATAAGAGAGTGTAAAATAAGTGTGTAAGTTAGTATAAAGCTACATACTTTATTTTATACTTTCTTATATAATAAGTTCTTTTTTTTATTTTTCCAACACATTTTTACTCTATCTCTTTGCATATACTTTTATAGGTGATTCAATGTTTACTAGTTTAAATAATCAAAGAATGAAGTATCTTTTAATAATATTTTTTCTATTATTTTTTATAATTTTCTTTAAAATAGTATATGTGCAAGTATTCTCATATGAAAAACTAAGTACATTATCAGATGATTTATGGAGTAGAGAACTTCCTATAAGTGCAGCACGAGGGAAAATACTTGATAGAAATGGCAAAGTACTAGCAGACAATATTACAATTACAAGCTTAGTTATTATTCCAAATCAAATAGAAAACCCACAAGAAGTAGCCTCTACTATAAGTTCTATACTAGGAGTTAGTTATGAAGATATGTATAAACATGTAACTAAAAAAACTTCTATAGAAAGAGTGCATCCTGAAGGAAGAAATCTATCATTTGAAATTGCAGATAAAATAAATAGTTATCAGTTTGAAGGTGTGTATTTAGTTAAAGAATCTAAAAGATATTATCCGAACAAAGACTTTTTATCTCATGTAATTGGATACACAGGAATAGATAATCAAGGACTATCAGGAATTGAGCTTTTATATGATAAGTATTTAACTGGAGAAGATGGTGCTATTAAATACTATAGTGATGCAAAAGGAAATAAACTTGATATGGCTGAAGTATATAACGAACCAGAGTCCGGACTTGATATAATGCTTACTATTGACTCAGATATACAAACTTCTATTGAAAGAGAACTTGACAACATTGAGGGAATGTTTTCTCCAGATCATGCACTTGCTATTGCTATTGATCCCAATACTGGAGAAATACTTGCTATGTCATCGCGTCCCTCTTTTGACCCTAACAATTATAAAAACTACACAAGTGAAGTACTAAGTCGTAACTTACCAATTTGGATGACTTATGAACCAGGTTCTACTTTTAAAATTATAACAACTGCTGCGGCAGTAGAAGAAAACGTAGTAAACCTTTTAGAAGATAATTTCTATGATAGTGGTTCAGTAACAGTGAGTGGTTCAAAGCTTAGGTGTTGGAAAGCTGGAGGACATGGACATCAAACTATGCTTCAAGTATTTGAAAACTCTTGTAACCCAGGCTTCGTAAAAATGGGCTTTCTACTTGGAAAAGATAAACTCTTTAATTATCTAAAACTATTTGGTTTTGGAAATAAAACAGGAATAGATTTAAACGGAGAGGGAAAAGGAATAATCTTTGATATAGGAGACGTAAATGACTTAGAACTAGCAACTACTGCATTTGGACAAGGAGTAAGTGTAACACCTATACAGCAAATAACTGCAGTATCCTCAATAGTAAACGGAGGTAACCTCTACAAACCATATATAATGAAAAGTATTTTAGATAGTAAAACAAACAACGTATATCTAGAAAATAAAAAAGAATTAGTAAGAAAAACAATAAGTAAAGAAACTTCAAGTACTTTAAGAATGGCCCTTGAAAGTGTAGTAGCACGTGGTGGAGGAAAAGTAACTTATATCGATGGATACCGAGTAGGAGGTAAAACTGGAACAGCCCAAAAAGTAGAAAACGGAAGATACTTAGAAAACAATTACATCATGAGTTTTATGGCAGTACTTCCTAGTAATAATCCAGAAGTTGTACTTTATCTAGCAATAGATAACCCTAAAAAAACAGCTCTCTTATCAAGTTACACCACAACTCCATTTGTAAGAAAAATACTTCTTGATATTATAAATATAATGGACATAAAAAAACAACCAGAACAAGCAGAAAAAGATTATGAGTGGATGGATAAAAAATATACAACAGTACCAAATGTCATAGGAATGACCAAAAAAGAGGCAAAAAATACACTATCACTTTTTGAAGTAGAATTTGTAGGAGATGGAGAAATAGTAGTAGAACAAACACCAGAAGCAAACACCAGATACTACGAAACAGGAGTAGTTAAATTATTACTAGGAAATATGTAATGTAAAGTTTTATCAAACTATTTATAAATTACTGGTACAAAAACAATAATTATAGTATAATTAGTTATGAATTGAGGTGTAATATATGTTAGTTTTAACAAAATCTATTTTATCAATTATGATAGGTTTCATTGCAGCAGTAGTCATAGGACTTATCTTAATACCT
>CAZBFY010000025.1:0-1165 GCA_964491445.1 uncultured Mycoplasma sp. | reverse complement strand
AAAAGGATAAACTTTGGACAAAGAATTAGTGAATACGTAGGAGAATCTCATAGAAAAAAAGAAGGAACTCCTACCATGGGAGGAATAATATTTATAATTCCCACTATACTTGCAATACTATTTTTTGTAATTGATGGTAGAATACAAATGACTTATAATTTACTTATTATAATGGTTGTTTTTGTTCTTTACGCATTCATAGGTTTCTTAGATGACTTTCTATCCCTCAAAAAAGGAAAAAATGAAGGTCTTACAGTAATTCAAAAGTTTGCGGCTCAAATAATAGTAGCTATTATATTCTTTGCTATATATATGAAATATAATGGAAACACTTTCTTTACCGTTACAACTCTTGGAATAAATATTGATTTAGGTTGGTTCTACGGAGCATTTATACTATTATTATTAGTAGGTTTTTCAAATGCTGTTAACTTAACTGATGGTTTAGATGGTTTATCAGGAGGACTTAGTGCCATAGCATTTGTTGCATTTGCCCTTATTTCTTTATTTATAGGAAAAGAAGATGTAGGAATCTTTTGCTTCGTACTTACTGGAGCCCTAGCAGGTTTCCTTATGTTTAACGCATACCCAGCTCGTGTCTTCATGGGAGATACAGGTTCTCTTGCCCTAGGAGCAGTACTTGCAACAATAGCTATTCTAACAAGAAGAGAGATTACTTTATTTGTAATAGGACTTATCTTCTGCTTAGAAACTTTAAGTGTTATAGTACAAGTATTTTGGTATAAAAGGACAAAAAAAAGAATATTTTTAATGACACCAATACATCATCATTTTGAAAGAAAAGGATATGAAGAACCAGATATAGTAAAAGGTTTTTGGCTTGCAGGTATTATATGTGCAGTACTAGGTATATTCTTTGCAGTATGGATATAATTTGCAAGTAAAAACAAAAAGGAACAATTTAAAATAACGGGAAATATTAAAGAAAGCATTATATTTTTAAGTAAAGTGATAATTACAAAATATAGTGCTTTTATTATTTTAAAAAAAATATTCAATATTGTTTTAAAATTGCTTTGAATTAAACATAAAAAATGATATAATTTAAATATATATAACAAAAAGAATATTTGCAATAATCATGAAAAAAAGAATAGAGGTAGTTACTATGAAAAATAAAGAAAAATCACACGAACATAATTTC
>CAZBFY010000024.1:0-11018 GCA_964491445.1 uncultured Mycoplasma sp. | reverse complement strand
CCTTTTGGAGTACAATTAAAGTAAAATATCATATAAGGCTGTAAATACTAACACTATATCTTTTTATTTTTGTAAAAAGATAATGAATACATATTTGAGTAAACTCATTAGTTTAATTAATAGCTTTTCCATTTACATATAACTTATATCCATTAAAATCTATATTAGAATTACTAGCATCCTCATTATCTAAAGAAGTAATATAACTATTACCAGTTAATTTTATAGTTGAAGATTTATCTAGTTTTAACTTTAACTCTTTAGCAGTATTATCTTTATTTATGGTACCTTTATATGAAGATTTATTATTAAGAGTCATATCAAGAGTTGAAATACTATCTACAACAATATTACCTGATATTTTTTGTTCGTTAAGAATAAGTTTTACATCTCCTCCATTAGAGCCTTTATTTCCCCAAGAATCTTCTTTTATTCTTAAGAAGTTACCATCTTTATCATTATTAATTATTGTGTTATTAGTTAATTCAATAGTAGAAGATGTATTTGTTACGTAAAAAATATCTCCTTTTTTTGTTGTTATTTTGCTATTACTTGCAGTAAATGATGAATTACCAGTATCAGCATCTCCAGACATTGACTGATATAAGAATATGTTTTTATATGTAGTGGATAATCCATTTAACTTTGTATTATTATCTGTTAAAGTGCAATTTTCTAGTTCTACTTTATTTTTTCCTTCAACTACTACTCCCTCGGATGCTTTTGAATTTAGGGTTGCATTTTTTACTATTATATTTGCAGTTGAATATATAGCTGGAGAACCTACTCCAGTAGTTGTATAAACTCCTTTATTTACATTTACTTCTCCACCGCCACGATCAGATCTAATGGCAGCACTTGATGTACCACTTGTATTAATAGTTAAATTAGTAGCATTTGTAATTCCCCCTCCTGTTGTCATTATACCTCCAGAGTTATCTTTTTTTGTTGTTATAGTAGAATTACTAATATTTACTATTGTTCCATCTGAAGAACTATTATTTGTAGTGGCAGAACCTCCATAACTAAATACTCCATTAGCACCAACTCCATTTGTTGTTATATTTAAATCTTTTATAGTTAAATCAGCACCAGATTTTGCAAGTATAGCAGAATTCATACCATAAAAGCTAGTATTATCTCCACCATCGGAATCTCCAGTTTTTTCTATTTCAGAATTTTCTACAGAAACTTTTACATCTCCACTTACAAGTACAGCATTTTCATCTTTTTTTGATGAAAAATAATCTTTATTTGATATTTTTTTATCATCAGTTACCTCTAAAACTCCAGAATATGAAATATTAGCATTATTAGAAACGTTATCTAACATTTCTATTTCTGAAATGCTTTTAGCAACATAACTATCTATAAAAGCAATAACACTAGTCATAATAACAATACTTAAAATATATATTATTATTCTATCACTCGAATAAAAAGTTTCTTTTAAAGTTTTTTTGTTAAATCTTGATAAAATTAAATACATTACTAATAAAGAAATAGCTAAACTCTCTATTATAAACAATAAATAATAAATCATAGATATACTATTTTCCATAACAGGCATATTACTGTTTTGCTTATTATCTGGTTTATTTAATTCATTTTGCTTTGTACTATCATTATTTTCATCTGGCTTAGCAGGTGGCTCATTACTACTTGAGTTACTATTATTACTTTCATCTGGTTTAGCAGGTGGTTCGTTACTATTTGAATTATTATTATTTTCTTCATTTAAATTAATATCTGAAATAACAAACTCTCCTTTATTTCCTATTTCATTAGTATTACTTTTACTGTTAATATTTGCGTAATAAATAGTTAAAACACTAATACCTATTAATAAAAAAATTAAAACACTCATTACAACATTTTTTAACTTTCTTGACATAAAATTTCTCCTTTTAAATAACACAAATACAATTATAAACTAATATTATGAATATATTGTGAAATTTTGACAGTTTTGTTCCTTTACGTTGTGTACTAAATTATTAGTGATGAATAATTGTAATCAGCATAAACTTTATCAAAATCAATATTAGAAAAATTCTAACCTACATTATTAGAATTTATACTACATTGTGATACAACTCCAAAAAAGATAATTGTATCACATTATTGATGTGTCCTTTTGTTCCCTACTTTTTAATTAAATTGTAAAGAAAAACTATCAAAAACTTAATTATTTAATTTCTCGATAACTTCTCTAGTTTTTAATAATTTTTTTCGTTTTTTGCAAAACTTTTTCTACTTCACTAATTAATTGTTCTTTATCTGGGATATAATAAGTATATGTTGAAGCAAATATATTATTAGATAAACCACCTAAAGCATATTCCATAGTGATTTCTTTTTTACCTTTACAAAGAATAATGCCTATCGTTTCATTATCAAATTCATCTTTTATTTCTTTATTATAATAATTTACGTACATATTCATTTGACCAGCATACTCTGGTTTCATATCATCCATTTTTAAATCTATTAAAACATAAGATCTAAGAATTTTGTTATAAAACACTAAATCTACATAATAATGAGTATTATTATCTAAAGTAATTCTTACTTGATTTCCAACATACATAAAACCTTTACCCAGTTCCATTAAAAAAGATGATAAATGATTTATTAAATTTTTTTCTAAATTACTTTCAAGTAATGGTTTATTTTCTTTAATTCCTAAAAATTCAAATACATAAGGTTCTTTTAATATATCATTTGGATTTGCTAACTGCCATCCATTTTTTGATAATTCATATACTTTCTTTTTATTTGAATTTCCAGAAGAAAGTAATAGCCTTTGAAATAAAGAAGAATCAATTTGTCTTTTTAATTCTCTAACTGACCATTTAGAATTAATACACTCCTTTTCATAAAATTCTCTTTCATCATCATCTTCGATATAAATTAAATAACAATAATGACTCCAACTCAATTTGCCAGACAGTGTCTGGCAATTCTTATATTTAATATAAAATAATCTCATATTTTGCAGTCCAGAACGACTAAAACCTGTACCAAATTTATCAGTTAATTTTTTAGATAGCTTTTTTAACACATCTTTTCCATATTCAGCTCGAAGATTTCCATTTTGTTCATGTTCTACAATGGCTTTACCAATATTAAAGTAAGTATTAACTAAAGTATCATTAATCTGATAAGCCATTTTTGATTTATTTTTTAATATAATATTTTCTATTTGATTAAATAAATTATCAATAATTTCATCATTATTTTTAACTTTTTCTAATGTATCCATATTCATAAATTTTATCCTTTCTAAATTTACTAGATGCATCTAACTAATCTTTTCTACTATACTTTTATCATATAATTAGTAATTATTCTTTAATTATTTTTCTTTTAATCTTTAGAATAATTAATGAATTTTTACAAAGCTATTAATTCTTCATAATACTCATTATCAAAAACATTATAATTATATAAATTTTGTGTTAGTTCGACATATATTGCTTTTTATTACTTCTCATAATTTTATCCATAGCAAAATATTTTACAAAGTAAAAAAACTAATTACTAGTTTTAATCTTCTTTTACATAATCACATGTTGAACATTTTATACCATTTTTAGTTTCAAGTAATATACTATTACATTCTGGACATTTATCATTTAATGGTTTGTCCCAAAAAGCTGTTTTACATTTAGGAAAGTTATTACATCCATAAAATACTTTTCCTTTTTTTGTTTTTCTCTCTATTATCATTCCATCACAATTAGGACATTTTGCTACTTCTACTTGAACTTTTTCTTCCTTTTTTATATATTTACATTCTGGATAATTAGAACAAGCTGTAAAGTCTCCATATCTACCTTTTCTAATTACTAAAGGTTTACCACATTCTGGACATACTTCTCCAGTTTCTACAGGAGCTTTTTTATCCATTTCTTTAAAGGCAACTTCTACTAAAGGTTCAAAATTTTTATAAAATGCATCAAGTACTTTATTCCATACTTTATTACCCTCTGCTATTTTATCTAAGTCATCTTCCATATCTCTTGTGTATTCTACATTTATTATGTTTTTAAAAAACTCTTGTAATTTATCTGTAGTTTCTACCCCTATATCTGTTGGAACAAATTTCTTATCTTCAAGTTTTATATAAACTCTTTCTTTTAAAGTATCTATTATCTTAACATAAGTAGATGGTCTTCCAATTCCAAGTTCTTCTAGTTCTTTTATTAATTTAGCTTCAGTATATCTTGGTTTTGGTTTAGTAAAATGTTCTTCTGCTTCAATACTATCACTTAGAATTTTCTCATTAATTTTACTTTCTAAATCTGGAAGTATTTTATCTTCACTTGTTTCATATTCCCCATATACTTTTAAATAACCATCAAAATCTATTACACTTCCTGTTGTTTTAAACTTATAATCATTATTATCAAGTATGATAGTAGTAGTTTTAGCTTTAGCATCTTTCATAAGAGACGCAAGTGCTCTAAAATAAATCATTTTGTAAAGTTTATATTCATCATTTGTTAAATATCTTTTTACTTTATCTGGAGTATTATTTATATTAGTAGGTCTAATAGCCTCATGTGCATCTTGTACATTTTCTTTATTTTTAGACTGTTTTACATATCCAACATAATCTTTACCATATGTTTTATCTATAAAAGCATAAGTACTTTTAATAAACTCATCACTTAATCTAATAGAATCAGTTCTCATATAAGTAATAAGCCCAGTTACTTCAGTTCCTATATCAATACCTTCATATAGTTTTTGTGCTAAAGACATAGTTTTTTTACCAGAAAAGTTAAGCCTAGTAGATGCTGTTTGTTGAAGTGTTGAAGTAGTAAAAGGTGCTTTTGCTTTTTTATTTTTATCTTTTTTCTCTATACTTTCTACTACAAAGCTTTTATCTAATAAAGACATTATTTTATCTTTTTCATCTTCTTCTTTAACTTCTAATTTTTCATCTTTATAACCAAAAAGTTCTGATGTAAAGTCTTTAAATATTCCCGTAATAGTATAATACTTCTCTGGTATAAAGCTTTGTATTTCTCTTTCTCTATCTACTATTAATTTAAGTGCTACAGATTGCACTCTTCCTGCACTTTTTCCTCCAGTTTTACTTTGCATAAGCTTTGATAATCTAAAACCAATTATTCTATCAAGTATTCTTCTAGTTTCTTGAGATTTTACTAAATTATCGTCTATTTTTCTTGGATGTTTAAATGATTCTTTTACTTTATCTTTAGTTATTTCGTTAAATACTACTCTTTCATAATCTTCATCTTTTAGTCCCATAGCATCTTTTAAATGCCATGCTATAGCTTCCCCCTCCCTATCTGGATCGGATGCTAGATATACTTTATCAGCATTTTTACCCATCTTTTTAAGATCGGTTATTACACTCTTTTTCCCCTTTATCGGAGCATAATTAGGCTTAAAACCATCGTCAACATCTACTCCAAAACCATATTTACCAGTTGTAGTTAAATCTCTTATATGTCCTTTAGAAGACACTACTTTATAATCATTACCTAAATATTTCTCTATAGTCTTACTTTTACTAGGAGACTCTACTATTACTAAATTTTTCATATTATTTCACGTCCTTGTCTAATAATTTATAACTCATATTTTAGTATATGTCAAGAATTTGTTTTTATTGCTTTAGCTTTTTATATCTCTTTTTACAAAACTTATGTTACTTATTATATATAAAATAACACCCCATACTAGTAAAACAATATTAGCAAGTTTAAAACTATAATAAGTATCATACATATAAAAATTATTAGAAAGCATTGTATAATCTAAAAACTGAGAATAATCTAAATATGGTAAAGGAGTTAAATTTATATATGGAAAGTTTATCAATACTAAAATCATAATAACTATTGAATATCCTACTTGAATAAATATAGATACTCCGACACTTAAAGCAGTATTTCTAGTAACACTTGATAAAAAGAATGCTATTAAACCTGCAAATAACGTAGGTATAAGTAATATAAACATCTTACATAAACTAATTAATACAAAACTTACTTCTTTTACTACATTATTACTTATTACTAAATCACTTATAAAATAATCTTTAAAATCATACAATATCCCATTTGTTATAAAAGAAGCAGTATATGTTATTAAAGCAAGACCAAGTGTTAGTACTACTATTGCTAAAAATTTAGAAAAAAGTATTTTCCATCTTTTATTTGGTCTAATAACAAGCAATCTAATAGTACCCTTTTGAAACTCACTAGCTACTATACCTCCAGATATTATCACAATTATTATACTTAAAAAAGCCACATTATTGATTATAACATCACTTAAGGAATCTCTAACACCATTTTTATTATAATCTATATTATTATCTATAGCATACCAAGATTTTTTTATTTTATTATCAAGTTCTTTATTTTCTTTATTTGTTATTTTTACATAATTTTCATAACTTACTTTATTATCTGTCTTTTGATATTCCCTTTCACTTACTACTTGAATTTTTCCTGATATACTTTCTACTATATTATTTAATTCATTTATTCTAAAATCATTTTTATTTGTAATATTAAGTTTTAGGAATCTTTCATAAGCTTTTACTATTTCTTTATTATTATCATTTGTATTATCTTGTTTTAAATCTTCTATTTCTTGTTTTAAATAATTATTATAACTATCTTCACTGATTAATTCTTCTAAGTTTTTTATTCTTTTATCAATATCTTCTTTTATAAATAAAATTTCATTATTAGTAGTATTTTTATATAAACTAGTCTCAAGTCCAAACTCTTCATCTATTTGTTCATTATCTATATTTTTGTTATTTAACATAAACTCAAGTACTTTAGAAGTCATTTTTTCAGATGAATAATCACTATATAAAGATGTGTTATATTCAGTTGCTTTATCTCTATTCTTTAAATTTAAATTTATTACATCTATCATTATACTATTAAGTTCATTTCTTAAAACTTCATCATCTGTTTTAGGATTTTTAATAATAACACTTTGATAAATATTTAAATCTTCTTTTGTATATACATATTCTACATCATTAGATGAAAAAAATTTGAATAAAATAGGCATTCCTATTGCAAGTACTAAAAGAATTATTAAACATATTTTAAAGCTTAATTTATTTGTTTGTTTTTTTATTTCTGTTTTTGTTAAATTAAATATTTTCATAAACATCACCTACTTTATTTGTCCTTTCGTACCTTTTGTTTTTTCTATAAATTCATCTTCAAGAGTTTTCTTTATTTGTTTTATTTCAAATACTTGAAAATTATTCTCTACTAATAGTTTGTTTATTACAGGTATTTGTATTTTTTTAGTATTTAAGCTTATATAATTATCTGTTAATTTGTTATTATAACCATTATCTGTTAAGAATAATGATGCTTCTTTTAAATTATTTGCATCAATTAATACTTTTATATCTAGTTCTTTATTATTACTTTTTAAATCTTTTACTTCAAGTATATGGCCATCATCTATAATTGCTATCTTATCACACATAAGTTCTATTTCACTTAAAATATGACTTGATATAAAAACTGCTATATTATTTTCTTTTGCTATTTTTTTTAAAAGTTCTCTTAATTCTTTTATTCCTATAGGATCAAGTCCATTAGTAGGTTCATCAAGTATTAATAACTTTGGTTTTGATATTAGAGCTTGAGCAAGACCAAGTCTTTGCCTCATTCCTAGTGAATATGTTTTTACTTTATTATTTATTCTGTTTTCTAATTTAACTGTTTTTACAATTTCTTTCATATGATTATTATCTTGACATTGTCCCATTTTCATATATATATCTAGATTATCTTTTCCTGATAAATAGTCATACATTTCAGGGTTTTCTATTATGGCTCCAATCTGCTGCATTGCTTTTTCAAAGTTTTTATCTAAATCATATCCACCGATTAAAACAGTACCTTTATCTTTGTTGTAAAGACCAAGCATTGTTTTTATTAATGTTGTTTTACCTGCTCCATTTGGCCCTACAAAACCAAAGATTTCTCCTTCGCCTACTTCAAAAGTTATATCTTTTAGTATTTGCTTTTTCCCTATTTTTTTTGATAAATCTTTTATTTCTAAAATACTTTTCATTTAATCACATCCTTGCTATTTATTTTATTTAAAAAGATTAACTAGAATCTTTTCTTATGTAAATTCATCATACATAAAAGAAAAACTAATGTCAAATGGGCAATTTTATGTTTTGATAGTAAAAATAGGTATAAAACGTTAAAATTCGTATAAGGAATTATCAAGTTTATACCTATTTAATAGTCTCAAATGTTAAAATTCATAGTTTTTTATAGGAGCGTAAGTTTTTCTGTGTTCTTTTATTATTCCATGTTCTTTTATGGCTTTGATATGATCTTTGGTAGGATAACCTTTGTTGTTTTTGAAGTTATAATATGGGTACTTTTTATCTAATTCATACATCATTCTATCTCTTGTTACTTTTGCTATTACAGAAGCTGCTGCTATAGTAATACTTTTCATATCACCTTTTATTATGGCTTCTAATTTAGTATCTAAATCAAGCTTCATAGCATCAGTAAGTACCACTTCTGGTTTTGGATTTAAATTATTTATTGCATCTTTCATAGCAAGTTTAGTAGCTTCATAAATGTTTATTTCATCTATTATATTATTATCTATAATTCCTATTCCTACTGAAATTGCATCTTTCATAATAATGTCATAATAATAATCTCTTTTTTTCTCAGAAAGTTTTTTTGAATCAGTTAAACCAGGAAGATTATAATCTTTGGGTAGAATAACTGCAGAGGCTACTACTGGACCTACTAAGGGACCTCTTCCTACTTCATCTACTCCTGCAATTAAACTATAACCATCTTTATAATACTTTTTTTCATAACGATGATTATCTAAAGTACATAAATATAAATCTATTTCTTTGTACAACTTTTTATCTTCTTTTGATTTACTATCTTTTAAAAATAATAGTTTTTCTTCTAATTGTTCTTTTGTATAATCTTTATAATTCATAATCTTCTATCCTATCAAAAGTAATACCTTTTATTTTTCCTTGTTTAATATCATTAATAACTAAATCTGTAACCCTATCATCATCAATAATACCACCTTTTCTTATAAAACCTCTTCTTTTTCCTATTACTTCATACACTTCATAAAAATCTGATATATCTGTAACACCATAATTTTTTTCTAAAATATCTCTATAATACTTATACATAAATTTAATTATATAAATTGCTATTTCTTGTTTTTCAAGTATTTCTTCTTTAATAGCAGTAGTACTAGCTAAATTAAAAGCTTCTTTTTCTTGTTCTAGTTTAGGCCAAAGTATACCTGGTGAGTCTAAAAGTTCTATATTTTTTCCTATTCTAACCCAACTTAAGTTTTTAGTAACTCCGGGCTTATTACCTGTTGTAGTTATATTTTTACCTACTACTTTATTTATAAAAGTACTTTTACCAGCATTAGGAACTCCGATTACTAAAGCTCTTACTTTTTCTTTGTTAATACCTTTTTCTTTAGCTTTGTTTAGTTTGTCTTTGAGTATATTGTTGGTTACCTCTATTAAGTTATTAATATCTATTTCTTTAGTAAGATTATAAGTAAGACATATAATTCCTTGTTTTTTATACTTTTCTATAAATTTATTTGTTTCTTCTTTATCACATAAGTCATATTTTGTGAATATTAAAATACGTGGTTTGTTTCCTATTAGGTCTTCCAAATCATTTACTCTAGAACTATATGGAATACGTGAGTCTATCACTTCATATATTATATCTATTAGTTTTATATTTTCTTTTATTAATCTTTTTGTTTTAGCCATATGACCTGGATACCAGTTAATTGAAGTCTTAAGAAACACTTCTTGACTATTATTTTTTTCCATCACTTTCACTTCCTTTTTTATTATTTTATAGGTTCTAAATACATTACTTCTTTACCTAATTTCTTTGCATATTCAATTTCCTTACTAGTTGAAATTCCAATATATCCATTAACATTAATTACATAAATAGCATCACTAATTTCAATTTTATTATAATGCAATTCTGCTAAAATTTGTTGTTCATTTTCATTAAATTTATCATTACTATAAACACATTGAATAACAACATATCTATTATTAATTTCCAATTCTTTAGCTATTTCCATCATCTTATCTTTGAATTTCATACTACCACAAATAGTAACAATTTTATTCATATTCTAAATCTCCTTTAAATCAATTAATATTATATATATCATTTTTATATTTAATATTAATAGTTTTATCATTATTTATATAAATAGCATTTACTTTTTCATATAAATATTTTCTTGTTATCTCATCTATTTTCAATTCTTCTAATATCATCTTTTCAAGTTTTGCTTTTTCAATTGAATGGCTTGTACAATTTTTCTTAAAATAGTTCGTGCAATAATAATATTTTTTATTTTTACCACCTTTTAGAAGCATCTGACCTTTACAATCACTACATCTTATAAATCCTGATAAAATTTCAAAATCTCCGTTTCTATTAGTTCTAGTAGTATAATTATCTAGAATATATTGAACTTTATCAAACTTTTCCTTACTAATAATTGCTTTATGATAATTTTGTGTTACAATCCAATTTTCTTTATCTATATTAATTTTTCTATCAACTCTATAATTTAATTTTCTTTTCTTACCTTGAAATAATGTTCCTGTATAATTTTCATTTCTTAATATTGAATTTACCATTTCAGAATTCCATTTTTTCTTTACCTTTTCATCTTTATTCGTGTTAATATTTAAGTACTCACTTGGAGTTAATATATCATTTTGATTTAAAAAGTCAGCAATTTCTTTTCTACTTTTCCCATCGAGTATCATATCAAATATTTTCTTTATTATATGTGCTACATCTTTATCAATTAAGAATTTATGTTTATCTTTTGAATCTTTAATGTATCCATAGGGTGCTGACTTACCAATAAATTCACCATTATTTTTCTTTACTATTAATGAACTTCGTACTTTCTTTGAAATA
>CAZBFY010000023.1:0-11045 GCA_964491445.1 uncultured Mycoplasma sp. | reverse complement strand
TTCTACTTGTAAATCAAATCAAAAAAGCGGACATTTTTACTTAAAAATCACAGAATAAGTCAATATTATTCCTTTAAAAGTTCATCAATACTCACAATATTATACCCCTTTTGCTTTAAATACATAATAACACTATTAAGATCCTTAATATTATTATCACTAACCCCTATCTCATAAATCATACCATTTTCCTTACTATTAACAAAAAAATCAAAAATATTACTCCTAACAACATAAGGCTTAATAGTATTAATGCCAGAAGAAATACAACTACTAAAAAAACTAGAATTTATATAAAGACAATAATTACTATAAGACAACCCCTCACTAATAAGACCCTTTACATACTTAATAGAATACTCATTATAATTACTATTATACCCATATAAACCAAAACTAATCTTATCACTAATACCTCTAATCTTATCATAATTATCAAAAATAAGCTTACCATCCATAAAAAACGTCGCAGAAACATCATTATTATTTAAAATATTAACAACATCAAAAAACCTATCTAAACTATCAAAATTAAATACTAAAGAAATATCCCTATCATCAGTATTAACCCCAATAATATACTTATCCAAATTATCTTTCTTTAAAATACTAGGCTTAACACTAATAAACTCAAGCAAATTCTCATTATACTCATTAACCCTCTTCATTTGCTCATAACTCTTATTAACATCTACAGAAGTCCCACTCCTACCTACAAGCATAGTACTCCGAGTAAGAACTCCATTAACAGGTTCATCTCCTAACTCAAGAGAACTTATCCTCTCCATAATAGGATCCTGCATCTTAGAAAACTCAACTATTCTTTCAGTATAATAAAAACTAAAACAAGTAAATAAACTAATAACTATTATTTGAATAACCTTTTTCATACTAAATAATATGAAATAAAACCTAAATAATTATTACTTTTTAAAAACCGTATCAGAACCCATATCATATTTAAAACAATAGTCCCATCTCCTACGAATACAAATCTCTAAAGACAAATCAGTATTATTATAATTAATAGACCACTGAGTATTACTTGTCAAATCAGCACCAGCATCTTGAGAAGAACTCTTCAAAGCATTCCAAACAGTATCATTACTATATTTACCCTTTTCATCACTAAATACCTTTAAAACAATATCATAACGTTCCCTACCATGGCCATAAATACCATTCTTAGTATTAGGCTTTACCTTAGATTTATGTATCATAAAGAAATTAGTAACAACATCACTACTAGTAACAACCATATCTCTATCCTTACTATCAGGACTAAACTCAACAACCCTACCATCTCCAGAAGCATCAGTTATATAAAAATGATAATCTCTAGAAGATGAAGAAAACATATCATACTTCTTAAGCAAATCAATAGCCTCTTTAGTACTAGCAGCCCTATCAAGAACAAGACGAATAGCAAGAGTAGTAGTAATAACAGGCTTACCAGTACACTGCCTAACCGGATCACTATCAAGAGTCAAAACAGCAATAGAAACACCCTTTTCATTAATGCCATCCAAACAAACAAAAGGACAAACAAGAGAAGAAAACCTTTGCCTTAAATTACCATCAGGACAATTAGCACCAATATTGTCAAGAGCAGCAAAAGAAACAGACTTATAACCATTCTTAGGATTACAAACAACCATCATAGAAGACGTATTATTCATAAAATCATAATTCCTACCCATATGTACTTTCTTATCATTATCTTTTAAAGTAAAAGCAGTACACCCAAAAGACGGAACCTCAATATTAATAGGAATAAAAGGCAAACACTCCTTTAAAATAGCCTTAATACCAGACCTATCATCAACAATTCCATAATTAATAATTCTATCAATATCATAATCATACTTAATATCCATACTATAAAGATTATACTCATCATCACTAAAATCACTAATTCTCTTAATTGAAGAAATAGACCTAAACCTAGAATAATACCTAACAAAGAAAATAACACATAAAATAACTAACAAACAAATAATAGCAAAAATAAACTTCATCATAAAAACACCACCTAAATAAATACTCTAACACTATTATATATTCAAAACAAAAAAAATTAAAGACAAAAACAAAAAAAACTAAAACATAGTCTTTTCAAATAACAAAAACAATAATAAAACTAAATAGCACTAGACATATTAATAATCTCAAAAAGATTAACATGTCCCTTAGAAAAATTATCCAAACTATCTACTAAATAATTATAAATATAATCAATATTATGACACTCTTTATTAGTAAACTCATAATAAAAATACATAAGCTTATCCAAACAATTATCCTTATATAACCTATCAAACTCAAGTCTCAAAGCATCTCTTATGTCAAATTCCCTACGAGTTAACAAACAATTAAGCTTACTATTCTTACTAAGTACTTTATAACTAACCAAAGTATTACTTAAACTATTAGTAATTTCAATAACCTCTTGTTCCTCATCCAAAAGCATTCTAGATACTAAAACAGGCTTATTACTTTTTATATATAAACCAATTACAAACACCCCATCACACAAAAGACACAAAAAGCTAGGATCTACTTCCCCATTTATTTCATACTTAGGTATCATATTAATAAAAGAATCATCAAACAAAACATCATTATAAATGATATCCTTAATTACTTTAGAATCAACTTTAAAAAGTACAATTCTCTTAACATACTTAATCTTATCAGAATCATTCCACTGAAAACACTCAACTAAGTTCTTATTAAAATTAAGTAAAATATCATAAATATAAGTCATAAACATCACCCTAAAAATAGTATATACATAATTTTTTATTTTAATCTGTTTAAATTTAGACAAAAATAGTATATAATTAATTAGGTGATAAAATGATAGAATTATTAGAATACATAATACTAGGAATAATACAAGGTTTTACAGAACCAATACCAGTATCCTCATCAGGACACGTAATGATTTTAAATAATATATTAAATACAAATATTGATATAGGTTTACTTGCAATACTTACAAACTTCGGTAGTTTAATTGCTATTATATATTTCTACAGAGAAAGAATAAAAACACTTTTCATAGACTTTATAAAACACATAAAAAAAGATACTAAAGAAACAAAAGAAAATTTTAGATACACTATTCTTCTAATAGTAGCAACCATTCCCGCTGGAATTATGGGTTTAATAGTAACAAAACTAGGAATATTTGATGTACTAGAAAAAAATATAAAATTCGTTGGTATAACACTACTAATAACCGCAGTATTTCTATTTTTAATAAGAAACATCAAAGGAAAAAAAGATAGTAAAAACATAACCCTAAAAGATGCTCTTATAATAGGTTTATTCCAAATGTTTGCACTAGTACCAGGTATCTCAAGAAGTGGTTCCACTATCGTCGGAGGTATGTTTAGAAATTTAAAAAGAGAAACAGCATTTGACTTCTCATTCTTACTTTACATACCAATTAGCATAGCAACTACCATACTAGGAATAAAAGATTTATTAACAAGTAACTTATCACTAATAACAATAACTTATTACCTAATAGCAACTCTTGCAGCAGCCATAGTAACCTACTTCGCAACAAAATGGTTCAGAAACATCGTAAAAGATGGAAAACTAATATATTTTGTAATATACTGTCTAATCGCAGGAACCCTTGTCGTATTATTCCTATAAAAGTTCTCACACAAGAACTTTTTTTATACTAAAAAACACATAAACGAATAAAATTATCTAGGAGATGATTACATGTTAATAGGAATACCAAGATCACTATTTTACTACAAATACTCAAATCTAATAAAAACATTCTTAAACGAACTAGACATAGACTACATAATATCAGACCCTTCTACTAAAAAAACACTAGAAGACGGAAACACACTAGCACCACAAGAAGCATGCACCAGCCTAAAACTATTTCTAGGACATATAAAAAACTTAATAGATAAATGTGATTATATACTAATACCCACTATAAAAAGCATAAAAAAAGATGAAAAAATGTGTACAAACTTCTACTTACTATACGACCTAGTAAATAACCTATTTAACACAAACATACTAGATCTAACAATAGATGAAGAAAGTAAAAAACACGAAAAAAATGCTTTCATAGAACTAGGACTATTCCTAGGTTTCTCTTACAATAAAACACAAACAGCATATAAACGCGCTAAAGAAAAAGAAAAAAAAATAAAAAATAATTTATTACTAAAACAAACAAATATATTAAACAACAATAACAAAAAAATACTCCTAGTAGGACACCCATATAATATTTACGATGAACTAATAGGAAAACCAATAATAAACATAATAAAAGACAATAACATAGACATAGTATATGCAGATATATATGATAATAAAAGAATAAAAAATAACCTATCAAAAAACACATACTACACAAATAACAAAGAACTCCTAGAATCAATAGAAAACTATAAAGAAAACGTAAATGGAATAATACTAGTATCAGCATTTCCATGTGGACCAGATTCAATAACAAATGAACTAGTATTAAGACAAATAAAAGATAAACCTATAATAAACATAATACTAGATGAAGAAACATCCACAACAGGACTTATAACAAGACTAGAAAGCTTTATAGATATTATAAATAAGGAGAAAAACTATGAATAATAAAATAATATCATTTCCTCATCTAGGAGACTATTCATACTTCGTAAAACCATTTATAGAAAATGTAACAAAAGAAAAAGTAAAACTAGCACCCCCAATTACTAAAAAAACAATAGAATTAGGAAGTAAATATTCACCAGATTTAATATGCTTACCATTTAAATATAACCTAGGAAACTATATCGAAGCCCTAGAACAAGGCTCAAATATTCTCTTTCAATTCGGCGGAGGATGCAGATACGGAAACTATGCGAACTTACAAAACCAAATACTAAAAGACTTAAACTACAAGTTTCAACTCTATGAATTTATAAAACAAGGAAAAACAAGTTTTAACTATACATATAAAATGTTTAAAAAAATAAATCAAAACTTAACAAGAAAAGAATTATTAAAAAACTACATAATTACTTTTATAAAAATAATAATATTCGATAAAATAGAAAACTATCAAAGAATAAAAGTAGAAAAAAACAAAGGAGAAATGAAAAAACTAAAATATAAATTTATAAATGAATTAAAAGAAGAAACTAATATAATAAAAATACTAAAAATAAAACATAAATATTTTAAAAAATATAAAAGAATTAAAAAAATAAAACCAAAACTAAAAATAGGTATAATTGGAGAATTATATACTGCTATGGAACCATATTCTACTTATAATCTAGAAGAATATTTAAAAAGCCAAGATATAAGTATTAAAAGATTTACTAATATTTCTTATTTACTAATCTATAAAAAAATACTTAGTCCTTACATAAAATTTAAAACAAAGAACTATTTAAAACATAAACAAGGAGCAGACGCAACAGATAATACCTATAGAGTACTTTACTTAAAAAGAAAAAAATATGATGGAATAATACATACAAAACCATTTGGATGTACACCAGAAGTAGGAATAATGCCTATTTTAAATAAAGTATCACAAGATATAAATATACCTATTATATACTTATCATTTGATACACAAACAAGTAATACTGGTATAAAAACAAGATTAGAAGCATTTATAGATATGCTAACTATGAGAAAGGAAAACAAAAAAAATGAATAAAGCTTATTTAGGAATAGATATAGGATCAATATCTACTAAAGGAGTAATAATTGATAAAAATAATAATATAATAGCAAAGGATTATATATGGACAAAAGGAGATCCAGTAAATGCTGTTAAAAACTTATTAAAAAATTTAAAAGAAAACATGCCAAAAGAATATAAAGTAGTATCCGCAGGAACAACAGGAAGTGCAAGAAGATTAATAGGAATAATGGTAAGAGCTAATGTTATAAAAAATGAAATAACTGCTCATGCAATAGGAACTTCTTCTATTTATAAAGATGTAAAAACAATATTTGAAATTGGAGGACAAGATTCAAAAATAATATTACTTAATAATAAAATAGTAACAGATTATGCAATGAATACCCTATGTGCCGCAGGAACTGGAGCTTTTCTATCAAGTCAAGCAAAAAGATTAGAAGTAGACATAAAAGATTTTGGAAACATCGCATTAACATCAAAAAAACCAACCAAAATAGCAGCCAGATGTACAGTATTCGCAGAATCAGATTTAGTCCATAAAGCCCAAATAGGACACAAAAAAGAAGATATAATCGCTGGACTATGTGAAAGTGTCGTAAACAATTACTTAAACAACGTAGCAAAGGGAAAAAAACTAGAAGAACCAATAGTATTCCAAGGCGGAGTAAGTAAAAATATCGGAGTAGTAAAAGCTTTTGAAAAAGTAACAAAACATAAAATAATAACAGATGAAAACGGACATCTAATGGGAGCACTCGGTATAGCAATACTAGCAAAAAAAGAAAAAGAAGAAGATTTTGATTTCAATATATTAGATTTAAATTTTGAAACCAAAGGATATGAATGTAAAAAATGCCCCAATAACTGTGAAATAATAGCAATTAAAAAAGATAAACAAATTATAGATTCCTGGGGTAATAGATGTGAAAAAGGAGCACTTATCTAAATGCTCCTATTTTTTCTTATTAATTTTATTTCCATCTAATATATCATAAGCCTCAAGTAAATTACCAGAAAAAGCTAAAATCTTACTATCTTTAATCTTTTGATTAGAAACAGCAATTTTAATTAAATTATCTATTAACTCTTCCATACTCATTTTCTTAGCCATCCATAAATAACTAGCTAAATCACCAGGAATAGTATTAATCTCATTAACAAAAATCTTCTTATTCTTATCATCTATTAAAAAATCTATTCTTGCAACACCACTACAACCAACAACTTTAAAAACATCAACAGCATAACTCTTCATATCTGCTATCATTTCCTTAGAAATAATTGGATTTAACTTCTTAGAATCAGAACAAGTCTTAGAATACCCATCAACATATTTTTCTTTAAAAGAATAAAACTCAGAATTAGTATTAATCTCCTCTATCTCAGATACAGACTGCTTCTCACAAGTACCAAGAACACTAATATTAACCTCTTTTACATTATTAACCTTTTCCTCAACTATAATCTTAGTATCAAATGAAATAGCATCCTTTATAGCCTTATTAAGTTCTTTTTCATCCTTTACCAAACTAATACCTATCGAAGACCCCAAAGAAGCAGGCTTAACATAAAGAGGATAACTCAAAGTACTAATCTTATTTAAAACATCTTTCTTATTCTTCTCATATTCAAAATCATAAAACCAAACATACTTACATACAGGTATATTATTAAACTCAAATAATTGCTTTTGAACAACCTTATCTTGACCAACACTAGAAGCAAGTACCCCAGAACCTACAAAAGGAACACCAAGCATATTTAAATAACCTTGAATAGAACCATCCTCTAAAAAAGCACCATGTCCAATAGGAAATACCATATCAATAACACAAAGATTTTTCTTAAAAAAGCCTTGTTGCTCTAATATAAAACTCTTTCCCCTCTTAACCAAAGAAACTTTCTTAGCATACCTCTTAACCAAAGCAATATCCCTATAATGAAGTATATCTTTTAGATGCTCTCCAGTATACCAAGTATTATCTTTATCTATATATATAGGAATTACCCTATACTTACTGTCATCAATATTATACATAGCCTCTATCGCAGAAATAATACTTATCTCATGCTCCACACTACGTCCACCAAAAATTACTCCAATATTTAATCTCATCTTAACACTTCCTAACTAATAAAAGTATAACAAAATATTAAATTTCATACAAGAAAAACAACAAATATTTTACCCCTTTACACATCTATATCACTAATAACCTCTTCCAAAGACAAATCATCAACATTATACCAATTTATATCATCAAACTGATTATTAAAAAACATATACTGTCTCTTAGCATAATGCCTAGAATTTTGTTTAATAATATTATTTAAACCAACTTCATATAAAAACAAAATAAACATATATTTAAATTCATTTGTAAAAATAACTAGTTTATTATAAGCAATAATAAATCAAACTTGTTAAAAATTAATTATTTATTTTCGTAACAACTCCACAATTAAATATTAACCATTATTAATTATATATTCAATTAAGCATTGAATAGTATACATATCAAAACCATTATCTTTTAAAGATAATTCAAATATAATATTTGGATTATTAGTAGAAGAAGTTATTTTAACTTCATATTTACCATTGTCTTTATTAGATAAAAAATATCGTTTACCATCAGGTAATACATCACTATTAATATAGCATTCATTTTTATTTAAATTTATTGGTAAAATTACATACAATTTTTTACCATTGGTATTAAGTGAATATTTATATTTTGATAATTTCACATCCAAATTTTTCTTAAAATCATCATAATAAATTTTTGGCAAATCTTGACTACCACTTTTCTTTCTTCGAATGATAGTTTTTATATTAAAAAAATTGTTAAACTGATCTAATGAAAAAATCTTTTTATTTCCACTATTATCAACAGACATAACAAATTCAACATTTTTATTTTTCATATTTGAAACAATCCAACTAAATGCTATTGACTCAGGAACTGGTAAAACCATACCATTTTGAGCAACTTTACTATATAATTTAAAATTATCATTTAATATATTTATAATTTCATCAGAATATTGATTCGCTTTAAATTTATTTTTATTACCATAAATAAATTTGTTATCTTTTATTTCAACAACAAATTGAGATGTTTGAGATACAGGCATTTTAGTTTCAACATAAAACTTCTTATTATTTGAATTAATTGTTATTTCTATATCTGGAATTGTACTATCAACACTTCCATATTGTTTAACTAAGACATCGTAATCTCTTAACATTTGCTTAAGATATACTACCATTTCACTTTCAAAATCTTCCCATTTTTTCATTCTACCCCCCTAAATATCTTTTAATCCTTTAAAAACTTCCTTTAGTAAATTAATAGGAACACTATTACCAAATTGTTTTAGTGATTGATTATCATTTTCTATTATCTTAAATTCTTCAGGAAATCCCTGTAATCTAGCAGCTTCCCTCGGACTTAGT
Organism: uncultured Mycoplasma sp.; assembly: GCA_964491445.1. GTDB lineage: Bacteria > Bacillota_I > Bacilli_A > RF39 > UBA660 > UMGS1449. Next base: position 1,899 of record CAZBFY010000023.1, on the reverse strand, counting down.
TTTCTTACTTTTCCATTAATATAATAAGCACCTGTTTTCGAAGCAGCTCCACCACTTGAAGCTGCCAAAGTTATTCCAATACCATTTTCGTGATAAATTCTATTTCCTTGCCCTCCTTTTCCAATAACACCAATTTGAAGTGGCTTTTGAACTCTACCATTTTTTATTGCATCATTTAATTTTTTTTCATCTATGTAAATATCTTTTCTATTAAGTATATATTTATCTGTAATTGAAACATCTTCTTTTATATCACTAATAGTTACAAAATTTTTAGACGATTCAGGAAATTTGAATTTTCCACTATCAATATCTTTTCTTATACAAACAATTGTAATTCGTTCTCTGTTCTGTGGTAAATTGAAATTTTTAGCATTAAGGACTTTATAGTATATATTATAATTTAAACTATCAAGAGTATTTGATATTACTTCAAATGTTGCACCACCATTATGTGCTTTTAGATTTTTAACATTCTCTAAGAATATAATTTTAGGTTTATGGTAACTAACAATTCGTACTATATCAAAAAATAATGTTCCTCTCGTATCTTCAAATCCTTTTTGTTTACCAGAAATGCTAAATGGTTGACATGGAAATCCAGCACACAAAATATCAAAACTGGGAATATCTCTCTCATCTATTTTTGTAATATCTCCATAAGGAATTTCTCCAAAATTTAGATTATAACTTTCTTGACAATACTTATCCCATTCAGACGAAAAAACACATTTACAACCAAAAGATTCAAGTGCATATCTAAATCCACCTATACCAGCAAATAAATCAATAAACTTCATTTTTTTAAGTTCCATGACATGCACCAACCTCTCATATAAATTGTACCAAATTTCTAATGAAAATTCCTTAATTTTAACTGAAAAATTCAACAAAATTCATACTTATAATATAAAATATTTTACCCCTTTACACATCTATATCACTAATAACCTCTTCCAAAGACAAATCATCAACATTATACCACTTTATATCATCAAACTGATTATTAAAAAACGTATATTGTCTCTTAGCATAATGCCTAGAATTTTGTTTAATCATACAACAAGCATCTTCAAAAGAAACACTATTATTAAAATAAGAAAACAATTCCTTATACCCTATCGCAGTCTTTAAAGCCCTTTTATCTTTAAACTTATACAAAGACTTAGCCTCAAGTAAAAGTCCTTGCTTTAACATTAAATCAACTCTATCATCTATTATTTTATATAAATTATCTCTATTTCTAGTTAAACCAATAATCTTAAAAGAATATAACTTATCATCCTTATTACCCTTATCATCAAAAGTATAATCATATAAAAGTGCCTTAATATAAAGACCAGTACCCCCTACTATAACAATATCCCTATCTTTAAATTTATTAAGTAACTCTCTTCCAAGTTGTTGATATTTAAAAACATTAAAATCATCACAAACACTAACTATATCAAATAAATAATGTGGTACATCTTCCATCTCTTCTTTAGTTATTTTAGCAGTTCCTATATTAAGTTCTTTATATACTTGCATACTATCAGCATTTATTACTATAGCATTCTTCTTTTTAGCAAGCATTACACTAAGTTTAGTCTTACCTACTCCAGTAGGACCACATATAACATAAATCATAGAAAAACACCTCAGATTTAGAATATCACTTAAAATTTTTATTGTCAAATTCTTGACTTTTACCCATTAACTCTATATAATATTTACTGCATATACATTGAAGCAGCGATATTTTATATTTTGAAACGTGTTTATCATAAATTGCAAGTAACCTGCTGCTTGGTGAAAACATAAGAGTTAGACACCCTTTAAAATAGTAAAATAATTTTCAATGTTTATGAAATAAACTTTGAAAGGAGAAAAAATATGTCAAGATATACTGGTCCAAGT
>CAZBFY010000022.1:0-11141 GCA_964491445.1 uncultured Mycoplasma sp. | reverse complement strand
AGAAATGAAGGTGTTAATAATGAAAAAATAGAAAGGTGCGTGATTGATATTGAACAAAAGTAATTTTTATAAAACATTACGCATAAGATTTGATGAGTGGAGGAATATTTATGTATGAAACTTTAGAATTTTATGACGATAATGGCTATGATTTAAAAGAAGTTTTAAAAAGTTGTATATATAAGTATTATATTACTAATAAGAATTTAAAGATTAATTCTGAAAAAGCATTTAAATCTGACAAAAAAAATAGTATAATTAACTTAACTAATGAAGTGAAAGTGTTGTCTAGCGAAAGGAGTTAAAATGTATAATAGATATACAATAGACAATACAATATTTAAAATAGCTATTTATATAAGACTATCAAGAGAAGATGGCGACGATATGGAATCAGAAAGCGTTACTAATCAAAGAAGTCTATTAATTGGCTATTTAAAAGCACAAAATTTAGTTGCAGTTGATATTTATATAGATGATGGTTATACAGGTACTAATTTTGAACGTCCAGAATTTATGCGAATGTTAAATGACATTAAAAAAGGAAAAATTAATATGGTTATAACAAAAGACTTATCAAGATTAGGTCGTGATCATATTATGACAGGATATTATGTTGAAACATACTTTCCAGAAAATGATGTTAGATATATTGCTGTAAATGATGATATAGATACTTTTTATGAAACAAGTGGCTCTGATATGATGCCATTTAAGTTAAGTATGAATGATATGTATGCAAAAGATATTTCAAAAAAGGTTCGTTCTAATTTACTTCAAATGAAAAAAGATGGTAAATTTTGTGGTAGTTCTGCTCCTTATGGATATATGAGAGACCCAAACAATAAACATCAGTTAATACCTGACCCAAACACTGCTCCTGTTGTAAAAAGAATATTTGACTTATATGTAGCAGGTTATGGTAGTTCTGGGATTGCCGAAATACTAACAAAAGAAGAATTACCTACTCCCATTATGTTTAAATATTCTAGTTCAAAATTAAATAAATTTGACCATCCTGAAATATGGAAACACACATCTATAAGTAATATTATAAAAAATAGAGTTTATATTGGAGATTTAATACAACACAAGTTTCAAAAAGTTAATTATAAGATTAAGAAAAGAAAAAGTGTTCCAGAAAATGAATGGTGCATAAAAGAAAATGCTCACGAAGCAATTATTGATAAAAAAACTTTTGAAATAGCACAATCTATTAAAGATTCTTCTAATACTTATAATCCAGAACGAAGAAATGTAGATTATATATTATCTGATTTAGTTTATTGTAAAGATTGTGGTGCTAGAATGAGTATTAGTTATGATAAGAAAAGAGATAGAATAACAATGAACTGTAATAACTATCGTAAGTTTAGTAAATATGATATATGCTTTTCTCATTATATTAATTACACAAAGCTAGAAAAGACTGTCTATAATAAATTAAGTAATATGGCAAATAAGTATACCAATGATAAAGAAGAATTTGAAAGCATTATTAAAAGTGAGTATGTTGATCCAAAACAAGATAAACTTAAAAAAATAGAAGAATTAAATTACAAGATAGAAGCTTTAAAAAGAAAACAAGATTCTCTATATGATGATAAGTTTAACAATATAATAAGTGTAGAAACATACACTAGACTATTTAATATAACTCTCGAAGAAATTAAGACTGCAAATAAAAAATTAGAAATATTAAAAAATGAAATTTCAAGTATAGAAGAAGATTCAAACTGTTATGTAGAATATTTAGAGATTATTAATAAATTTTTAAATATGGAAAATCCAACAAAAGAAATTATGAATAAATTGATTGATAGGATATACGTAACGAAAGATAAAAAACTAGAAATTCATTATAGAATTAAAAAAAGTGAAGTATTAGTATAAGAAAATGATACATTGCTTAATTGCAATTTTTAAAAATACAAAAGGGTATCACAAAAACAGGTCATACTGGTATCCTGATGAAATACCTTTTATTGAAGCAGCTGAAATAGGAACTGAAAAAGTTATAAGAGATCATTCTACTATTGGAATTATGATAACTACTGATGGTTCTTTTGGGGAATTTTCTAGAGGAGATTATGTAGAGGCTGAAGAAAAAATTGCTCTTGAACTTAGTTCTATAAATAAACCTTATATTATGATTTTAAATACTAATAAGCCTAATCATCCTGATACTGATAGATTAGTAAGTGATTTAAAAGATAAATATAATGTTCCAGTTCTTCCTATGGATGTTATTAATATGAATGAAATAGAAATTAATAATATTTTACGTGAGGCTTTGTATGAATTTCCTATTCTTGAAGTAAATGTTGATATTCCAGAGTGGATTGGGGTTTTAAAACCTAGTCATTATGTTAAAAAAACTTATATTGAAAAGATTAAAGAAAGTGTTGTAGAGGTAGATAAATTAAGAGATGTAGATGGTATTATTAATCATTTTAGTGACTGTGAATATATTAAAAATGCTTATATGTCTTTAGTGGATCCTAAGACTGGTATTATTACTATTACTTTAGAGGCTCCGGAAGATTTGTTTGAAAGTGTTTTAAATGAAATGATTGATATTGATATTTCTAATAAAGCTAATCTTTTATCTATGTTTCAAGAGTATAAAGAATCAAAGCTTGAGTATGAACAGTTTAAAACTGCTTTAAAAATGGTTAAAACAACGGGTTATGGAGTTGCTAATCCTACTTTAAAAGATATGAAACTTGATAAACCTGAAGTTACTAAACAAGGGTCTAGGTATGGAATTAAACTTAAAGCTGTTGCACCTTCTATACATATGATAAGAGTGGATGTAGAATCTAGTTTTGAACCAATAATAGGTACTGAAGCTCAAAGTAAGGAATTAATTGATCATTTAATGAAAGATAGTAATGATGATCCTAATAGTATTTGGTCTAGTGAAATATTTGGTAGAAGTCTTGATAAAATTGTACAAGAAGGTATTCAGTCTAAAATATCTATGATGCCTGAGAATGTGAGATATAAGTTTCAGACTACTATGTCTAAGGTAGTTAATAAAGGGTCTAATAATTTAATTGCTATTGTAATATAAAAAGCACTATATCGTGCCTTTTATTTTTTTACAAATACTACTTTTATACTATGAGCTTTATTTATTTTTTTAAAAGTATATTTACTAGTTGTTTTAACTCTTTTATTATCTACATAAACTTTACTAATTTTATAACCTTTATTTGGGGTCATTTTTATAGTTACATTTGAACCATATGTATATGTTTTAGATTTAGTAATAGTTCCTTTACCAGATTTAGAAGTAGTTATTTTATACTTATTAATTGTTGTTAATGCTTTTTTATAGTATGTATTATATATAGATTTAACTCCGGTAATAGATGTAGCTTTATTTATTTTAGTATTTCCTTCTTTTACAATAGGTACTACTAGTTTTTGATTATACTTTTTATTATTTATAAATAAGTTTAATTTTTTAGTATAAGTTTTTTTTGCATTAGCAAGTTCTACTTTTTTAGTAGGTGTCTTTTTTAATACTTTTTCTACCCTAGTTAAGAAATCACTTGGTATTTCAGCTTCGTATATAGTATAATCTATTGTATTTTGTGCTTGTTGTATAATATTAGCATTTTTACTTGCATAATTGTTTGAGTATATATTTCTATCAGTATACTTTTTATTAAGTTTGTTTAATCCTGCATATAATTTATTAATTGTTGTAGTACTAATTTCTTGATAATAAATATTTGTTTTACTTTCTAAAGTATTTATTAATCTAATATATTTATTATACATAACATCTGGATTATAAGCTTTTTCTATTTCATTTTCAGTATTAATTACTAAGTTTTCTAATTCTTGTGTTATGTCATATTCTGAATTAGGTAATTGTTTATATAAATATGTATCTATATAATAGATTAAACCATTTTTAGTACTTTCTATTTCTTCGTTTGTATATGTTGTACTTCCTTTGTAGACACTTGGAACATAACTCATATCAATACTATCTAAAAATTCTATATATTCTTCATCTGGAAATGATATGAAATAATTACAAAAACCATATATTTGATCATATATACTAGTATCTTCGTATCCATCATAAGATATTATAAATGTTATATCAAAAATATCAACATAATCATATATAGTAGAAATATAAATATTTGAGAATGCATTTGCTAAAGAGTTAAAATCAGTAGCAGAGTTTATGTAATTTAAATATGTATTATAATAACCAGTAATTATATTATAATAATAAGCATTAAAGTCTATAGAATCAACGCAATTATAAGCATCATTAACAGCAATAGTTCCAGCTTTTTTTAATGTATTATAGTAATTATTATTAACTACAATACTATCAGTCCAACCAGATAATATACTTAATTTATAATAAAGTTTGTTTATATTTATGGATGCTAATTCACTATTACTTATAAGTTCATCAGTTTCATTTATTTGTTTTATAGCATCTTTATAAGTAGAATCTATAACTGTTTGAATACTACTTATATAAGATTTTTCTTTTGTTTCATAGTATAATGCATCTATTTCTTCTGTTAATAGTTGTCTATAATACTCTTCTTCACTTCCTGCTTTTTTTATTTCTTTAGATGTAGGTTTTTTTACTTTTAGTAAGTTTTCACTATTTTTTATTTTTTTACTTGTATTAGCAACTTTTTCATTACTATTAGGACTTATAATACTAAGAGCATTAACTGAACTAGGAATTATTGTAATTAGTAATGATATTGTTATAACAAATGATATAATTTTATTTTTCATAAATACCTCCCTATTTAGTTATCCTACTCTTTATACTAGAATATGGACTATATACTCTTTTACCATCTACTACTTTGTATGCTCTTAGTTTATAATAGTATTTTTTGTTTTTCTTTAGGTTTTTGTTTATATAAGATGTTTTGCTAGTACTTATTATAGCTTTATATGGTCCTTTAGCACTACTAGAACGATATATAACGTATTTAGTAGCTCCTGGTACTTTTTTCCATGATAGTTTTAAAGACTTTGTTTTATAGTTATTAACGTATAAAACAGGGGTGTTAAGAGTTGTTTTTGTATTTACAACATATGAATAATCAAATGATTTAGTGTTACTATAAAAGCCTTTAATTCTATAGTAGTATGTTTGTCCTAGTTTTAGATTTTTATCAGTATATTTAGTTGTAGATGTAGATAGATTATTATTTATTACTGTATATGGTCCATTTGCTTTTGTTGCTCTTTCTAGTACGTATTTACTCATAACAGGTATTTTATTCCATTTTAATGTAATACTATTATAAGTTTTGCTATATACTTTTAAATTATAATCTTTATTAGCATAATTACTTTTTCCTACATATAATCTTATTGATTTTTTTATAGTACCATTTATTCCATCTGCGTCTTTAACAGTTGCAGTTATGTATGTTGTTCCTGGTTTTAGTGGAGTAAGTTTTCCTGTTTTTGAATCTATTTTTGCTATAGTTTGATTAGTACTTCCCCAAATTATTTCATTATTTACATTTAAGACTTTTCCTTTGCTATCTAGTACATTAGCTTTATAAGTGTATGTATTTCCTATTAAGATTTTATATGTTAGTTTAGTAAATTCTATATTTGCTGGATCACTTACATTAATAGTAAAACTATCAGAATATCTTCCATCATATGTTTTTGCTGTAATAGTTGCAGTTCCTACTTCTTTAGCATCAATAATTCCATATTCATCTATGTCTACAACAGTTCTGTTACTAGAAGTCCAATAAACTTCATTGTTAGTTGCATCTTCTGGAGTTATTTTAGCGTATAATAAATCAGAAAAACCTTTTACTATATTTTTATATTTATCTTTATTTTCGATAGTAATACTTGTTTGATTTTTAGATTCTTTTACTCTAAGTTTAATACTATCACTTTTATCATCTATAGTCGCAGTAATAGTTACAATTCCTGAGGTTACTCCTGTTACTCTTCCAGTATTTTCATCTACTGTAGCAATACTTGTATCCGAGCTTTCCCATTTTACTTTTTTAAGAGATGTTGCAGGTCTTACTAAAGATTCAAGTGTTATGTCATCGTTTTCGTATACTTCTGCATCAAAGTCTTTTATAGTAACTTCTGAAGCATTTATAGAATTACTTGCATTAATAGAAGCTTCAACTGCACTTTTTGCATCAACTATTCCATATGCTAATTCTTCATCAAAATAAGTTTGTCCTGTACTTGCACATAATATGTTGTAAACTTCTGCTGGAGTTAAATTAGGATTTGCATCAAGCATTAGGGCTACTACTGCTGATACTACTGGTGATGCCATAGAAGTACCACTACTGACATTATATATATCACCTGGCAAAGTACTCATAATATTATAACCAGGAGCTGTAATATCTTTATATGTTCCATAATCAGACCAATACATAGCTTTATTATAAACATTTGAAGCATTTACACTTATTACTTCTTTAAAATCACTTGGAGATGAATAAGTATTAACAGAATCATTGCCAGATGCTGCTACTAAAACTATTCCACTATCATAAGCATCTTTAATAGCAGCTTCCATAGCTCTATCTCTACCTTCTCCACCAAAACTCATATTAATTACTTTAGCACCATTTTCTTTAGAATAATTTATAGCTTCTATTACATCTGAAGTATATAAATTATATCCATCAGAACTAGTACCTACTACCATTATTTTAACTAGATTATTATTAGTACCTGAAGCTACTCCAGAGATACCAATACCATTACCATAAGTTGCTCCTATTATACCAGTAACATGAGTACCATGTTCTCCAGAATCATATATAGTAGAAATTCTTTTTCCACCAAGTGTTCTTATATAACTACTATTTGATACTAGATTTTTTTGTAAATCTTCATGTTTAATATCTACTCCTGTATCAATAACAGATACTTTAGTAATATTTCCTTTAGATTCTACTAAAGACCAAGCTTCTTTTGCTTTAATTAAATCCATATGATATCCATAACTTGGATCATTATAAACACCATTATTTTTAAGACTATACTTATAATTAGGTTGAACATATTTTACTGATTTATTTTCTTTAAAGCTTTCTATAGCATCTTCCATAGTAGTATTACTAGAAATTTTAACTTCAACGCTTTTATTAGTATCATCTAATTGTTTAATGTCTTGAACTATACCATCTTCACTTTTAACAACATTATTAATTTTCTTAGTAGATACATTATCTTTAAAAACTAAAATAAGTTCTCCTTTCTTATAATCTTTTCCATCAAGCATTTCGTTTATACTTACTACATCATTATTAAGAACATTTTCTTCTGCATTAACACATATAGCAGGAGTTATTAAAGACATAGCAAGAAACATTGCAATAAACTTTTTTCTCATATTAATCCTCCTTCAATTTTCACATATCTAATATATAAAATTTAAGTTATATAAGTCAAGAAAACTATAGAAAAATAACCCTGTTTACTGTAAATAAAAAAGAATAAATCAAAGTATATTCTTTATCATTTCTTTTATATTACTATCTATATCTAAAGCCATTATTCTTTTTTCTTTTTCATATAGTTTTAGTTTACTTTCATATAAATGTAATTCTTTTTCTACTTTTTTTAATCTTTTATGAATAGCATTTCTTGATATATTATTATTTTCTGATATTTCACTTAATGATAGGTTATCAAAATAATAGTCTTTAAAACATTTTCTATCTTCTTCTTTTAATAATTCTTCATAATAATCAAATAGTATTGTTAAATAAATATTATCTTTCATTTTATCATATCCTTAAATAATCCATATATATAGTTTTCTATATCAAATATACTTAAGTCTTCGGCTTTTTCTCCTAGTCCTACATATTTAACTGGTATATCTACTTCATCTTTTATAGCTAGTACTATACCTCCTTTAGCAGTCCCATCTAGTTTAGTTAAAACAATCCCTGTTATATTCGTTACTTCTTTAAATGTTTTTGCTTGGCTAATTCCATTTTGTCCTGTTGTAGCATCTATGACAAGTAAAGTTTCATGAGGAGCATCTTCTACAAAGTTAGTTATTATTTTATTTATTTTTTCAAGTTCTTTCATTAGATTAACTTTATTTTGTAGACGTCCTGCTGTATCTATTAAGACTAAATCATAATTTTCTTCTTTTGCTTTTTTTAATCCATCATATACAACAGAAGCTGGATCTTTTAATGATTCATCTCCAGTAAAACCTGAACCAGTTTTATCTGCCCATTCTTTTAATTGTTTGACTGCTCCGGCACGAAAAGTATCTGCTCCTACCATAAGAACTTTTTTTCCTTTTTTTATCTCTTTAGTAGCTATTTTTGCAATAGAAGTTGTCTTACCTACTCCATTTACTCCTACAAATAAAATTATTGTTGGACCCTCTTTTGCATAATTTATTTTATTTACTATTACTTCATTATTTACATAGATTATAAATAGTTCATCTACTATTATTTCTTTTAATAAAGATGGATTTTCTATATGTTCTTTCTTTACTCTATCTCTTAGTCTATCCATAAACTTTATTACAGTATTTATTCCAAGATCAGCCATTATTAGTATTTCTTCTAGTTCAAGAAAGAATTCTTCTGTTATTTTATTATATTTATTTGTTATATTTACAAGTTTTGATACAAAGTTATCTCTTGTTTTAGTAAGTCCTTTGTCATATAGTTTAACTTCTTCTTTTATTTCTTTATTTTCTTTTTTAAAACTTTTTTTTATTTTATCAAATATTCCCATTTTAAGTCCCATTCCTTTCGTTTTATTTAAGGTTAACCTTTTCTATTACATTATAGCACGTATAATGTTAAACATAAAGATTAAAAAATTTGAGTTTCGGTATTTTTCTTTTTATTATTTATATCTATTACTTTTATTATCATACTTTTAACAAATCTATAATTGTTTAGTGTAAATACTAGTTTTAACTTTATTTATGGTAACTTTAATTTTTTCCTAAACTCAAATAAAAAAAACTCTAGTTAGATGTGATGTGAACTTTATTTGGTAGACATCAGAGAAAATCTAGGTTTATTTTAAAATTTCAAATATAAATTTAATTGTTTCTATATCAGTATTATTTATTATGAATAAACAACCTTTATTATTATTTAATTCAATATATGTATATGATACGTTGTTATATGTTTTATTATTTAGTATTTCTATGTTTTCATTATAACCTGTTTTTTTGTTTTTTATTATGTTTTTAGTAGTATTACTTATTTGTTGTTCTAATATATTGCTTTTACTTGTATATATTACTTTTAAACTATTTACTAAGATAATAGACATGTTATATGTATTTTCTAGATATTTTATTTTGTTTATAATTTTTTCATTACTATCATCTTCTTTTTTTAAAGTAAATCCTTTTTCATTAGTACTAAGTAAAAGTGTATCATATGTTTTCATGTTATATTTTTCTCTTACTTGTTTTGGAATTATCATCCTTCCACTGTCATCTATTTTTGTTATGCGTTTCATGGGTTCCTCCTTAGCTTAGTAAATTACATATTGTTAATATTTTATCTTTTTTTGTTATGTCTTCTTTTATGAATGTTAAATAGTTTGTATATTTATCTATATTTGTAACAACATAATAATAGTTTATGGTTTGATTATTTACTAAAGTATTTATTATTCCATATTCTTTATTTTGGTTTAAAGCTTCTTTTATTGCTAATTCTAGATTTAAGCTTTTTTGTGATGTTTCATAAATGCATTCTTGATCTTTGGTTATTATAAATTCTAAATTATATTTTTCTAATAGTTTTATTTTATTTAATAGTTTATTTTCTTCTTGTGATGATGTTGTAAATAGAATTTCATCTTCTTTTAGTGTTAGTGAAAGAATGGTTCCACTTTCTATATTATACATTTTTCTTATGTTTTTTGGTATTGTTACTCTTCCTACTGGATCGAGTTTAACTGGTATTTTTTTTATCATAATATCTCCTCTTTAGTTAATTATATCACATTAGTCGTAATTAAGGGAAGAAAATATTAAATTTAAATTTTGATGAGAGAATTGATATAGGTGATTTTATGATTTTAGTTAGAATAAAAGATTTACGAGAGGAAAAAGAGATAACACAATTAAAGATGGCTGAGATTATGAAGGTTTCTAAATCTAATTATGCTAGATGGGAAACTAATGAATCTATTATACCTCTTAAACATTTGAATAATTTATGTAATTACTTTGATGTAAGTATGGATTATATGACTGGTCTTTCTAATAAAAGAAATTGCTGTATAACTAATAAGAAGTTAAATAAAAAACTTATTGGTAAAAGATTAAAGGAGTTTAGAGTTTTACATGATTTAACACAAGAGGAACTTGCTAAGCAAATAAATACTTCTCATTCTACTATTAGTGCTTATGAAAATGGTAAAACTATGTTACTTACTGCTTTTGCTTTTGATATATGTAAAAAGTATAATGTTTCTTTAGATTATTTATGTGGAAGAATTGATAAGTAGGTTCTTATTATATTCATTTATTTGATATATAAATAGAATATAGCAAGGAGGGATTTACATGTATGGTTATCAAAACTATGGTTATAATGATTCGTCTTGGATTTGGCTTATAATAATTGTTATATTTTTAGTGTTATTTTTAGGTAATAGAACTTCTTCTTGTAAGGGTCAAAATATAGGAACAAGTAATTGTTGTTAAGCACTTAGGTGCTTATTTTTTTATTATTAGTTTATCCCCTAGTCTTAGTTTATTACTTGTATTAAGGGGCATTTCTAAGGTGTAATAACCTTTTTTTATTAGTATTCTTCTAGGAGTTAAAGAGCTTTTTAAATAGGTAATTGTGTAGTTTTTGTCTAAAATACAAATATCTATATTTTGTTTCATAAAGAATGTGTGTATTGAACTACATTTTGGAAATATATATATTTTTGTTATTTTGTCTTTTTTAAACATTAGACCTTTTAGTCTTTTTATAAAAGTATTCATTGGAATCATTTCATATTTTTTATCATTTATTTTAGTATACATTATTCATCACCTTAATGTTATTTTAAACTAGTATTCTTTAAAAGAAAATATTTTTTAGAAAAAAGTTAAAAAAGTATTGATTTTTTTGATT
>CAZBFY010000021.1:0-11389 GCA_964491445.1 uncultured Mycoplasma sp. | reverse complement strand
ATAAAGAGTATTATCTCATATTTTTGTTAAAAATTTTTATGCGATTGCCATATTTTTATGAATGTTTTATTGATATTTTTTTTCTAAAATGTTATAGTATATATATGATACAGCAGTAAAGCTTTATTTATAGATATGGAGGTAATAAGATGAAAAAATTAAAAATAATGATAATGTCAATGGTATTTGCTTTAATAAGTTTTGGTGTTTTAGTAAATGTTGATGCTGATACTTTAAAATATAAAGTATGTACACCGGCTGAGACAAGCACTTATAATAAATACACTGTTTATTCAAGTAAATATGTTACACCTTATGGATATGTTAATTCATATTCAAATCAAGATTCACGTATTGTATTTTGTTTTGAACATGGTATTCCAATGATAAAATCTGGAGGTAGAAAATTCACCTCATATAAACTAAACGGTTCTATGCTTAATAAAGGTATAGGATATGCTGGTTGGTATGTTGATAAAAATGCCAAGGAAAGTGCTTCTTGTTCAAATTCAAGAACTGCTGCTCAAGTTTGGGTACATATGATATCTTATCGTTATAAAAAAGGTGGAAAATGTGATAATTGTAATCTTTTAGAAATGTCTGATACTGCTCTTAAAACTAGAGTAAAATCAATGCTTAAAACTAGTAATTCTAATGAAGAAAGCATTGCAAAACATGTAACACAAATAAGAACTTTATATAATGTTCATGGAAAAAAGCCAACATTTAAATCTGCAACATCTGGAATAGCTACTAATAAGTTTGATAATTGTACATATGATAAGGATAAAGGAAAATTTACTTGTAAAAAGGTTTTAACTGAAACAAGTGGAGTTTTACAAAAAGTTCAAGCATTAAGTTCTTCTAGATTTCATTTTACAATAGATAAACCAAGCGGAGTTACTGTTTCTAGATCAGGAAACAAAGTAACAATTACTGCGACTATAGATGATACAAAAACAAATAATTCAATTAGCATTACATATAAAAGAACTAGGCTTTCAGATAAATCAGTGGTAAAGCAAAGTGTTATTGGTGGTAATGTTCAAGATATGGCCATGTCTGTTCCTACTGAATATACAGAAAAAACAACAGTTAAATTATATCCTGATATAGAAACTGCAACAATTAAAGTTAAAAAAACTATAGCAAATACTGATGGTAAGACACTAGATGGTGCTAAATTATATTTATATGATGATGATGAATGTACAGTTAGGAGTCAAGATTATCAAGGAAATACCTTTGCTGTTAGGACTACTGCAAATGGTGGGTTAGCTTCATGGGAAGGTGTTATATATGAAGATAAAATAAAATATTATGTAGGAGAAAAGGAATCAGATGACTATGAAGAGTTATGTGTTCCAGTTACGCCAATAAAACCTGTTGAAAATGCTGAACCACAAGCAAATAAACAAGTAGATACGTCAATAAAACCTGCTATTACATCTGATTCAGTTAGAGCTATAAAACTGGCGAATGATGAAGTAAATATAATAGAAAATATCCCTAAAGGCTCAGGCTCCATAGAAATACAAAAAACGAATCAGTATACAGATGAACCTCTTAGAGGTAGATTATTTGGTGTTTATTTGGATGAAAAGTGTGAAGAAAATGCTGAAGATGTAGATGGTAATGCACAAGAAGTCAAAAGTACTGATGAAAATGGAATTATAACTTGGAAAAAATTACCATATCCATCTGCCAAAGATTCAGAAAGAGTATATTATGTAAAAGAAATATTTAGTACTGATAGTAATACTTTTGGTGATGGTTATACAATTGATAAAACTGCAGAAGTATATAAAAATGCCAAAGATTATTGTATTCCAGTTCCTTTTAAAGAAAAAGGAAAAGATTTCGAAAAAAATGCAAAAAAGACTTTAAAAATTACTAATATACCATATGGTAATTTAACAGTATTAAAACAAGATGTTGATACTGGAGTTTCTATTAAAGGAGCAGTATTCGCTCTTTATAAAAGTGATGGAAAAACTTTAGCAGAAAACATAGATGGAAAGAAAATAGGAAATATCACTACTAATGCAAGTGGTGTTGCAAAATTTGAAAGTGTGCCTTATGGAGATTATATTTTAAGAGAGATCAAAACGCCAGAAGGATATAAAAAGTTAGAGAAAGATTTAAAAATTACACTTAATGAAGATACAAATTCTCTTAAATATCAAGGACAAAGAATAATCGGAGTTCCTGCTAATCAAGCAATGACAAGTTATAAATTAGGAGATGTCGATGGTGATGAAAAAATAACTTCTAAAGATTTAGCATTTATAACTGACTTCATCGAAAAAAATAGTAAAAATGAAAAAGTTTCAATTACTGCTAATCAAAAATATGCAGCAGACATTGATAAAGATGGATCTATACAAGAAGCTGATGCTACTTTATTAAAAGAATACTTAGATGAGAATAAATTAGCATTTAAAGCTTTAGAACATGGAGTTTTCATACTAGGAGATAAAACGTATAATTTAGGAGATCCTACAAATGATGGAAAAATTGATGAAAAAGATTTAAAAATGGCAAAAGATATATATCTAGGAGAAATTACTAAGTACACAGATTTAGAATATTATGCATGTGATTTAAATAATGATGGAACAGTTAATTATCAAGATATTAATTTATTTGAAATATATCTTGGTACTGGAAAAACAAGTGAAACTTTAGAACCACAATTAACAATAGATCTAAACAAAATTGATTATAATGCTGATAAAAAGTATGATTTAAAAGATATATATTTCCTAAAAGGAGTAATAATTGGATCTGGTGGTGAAATAGGGGATTATACTTATGATTTTAACGAAGATGATCAAATAACTTCTGAAGATGTTACTTTACTAGATAGTTATATAAATAGTATAGGTAAAGAAAGAGCATATGATATAACAGGAAAATCAGAAGTAGAGTTTAATGAATATTTAAATAAAATTTATGAATATAAAAACAAAGAAATAGAACCAGATAAACCTGCAGGTAGTACTCCTGAGACTGGAACAACGGAAACTCCTACTACTAAACCAGAAGAAGAACAAAATAGCAATACAGTACCAAAAGATGAGTACTTAAAATATGATTATGATAAAAGTGGTAAAATAGATGATACTGATATAGTAATATTAAAAATTGATCATGGAGATTATAATGTTGATTACGATAAAACTGGAAAAATTGATGCTAGTGATAAAGATTTGTTAAATTCTTTAATAAGTGGTATAGCAAACAAAAGTAATACATCATTTATTTATGATTTAAATAACGATGAGTCTATAGATGATGTCGATCTTATTCTTTATACTTCTTATGTAGAAGGAGATAAAAACCTATTTGAAAAAGTTGTAATTTCCAATGATGTTAACAAAGATGGAAAAGTTGATGAAAACGATTTAAAACTAGTAGAAGCAGCTATAGAGAAAAAAGATACTGCAACTGCTAATAGTGCAGCTGATGTAAATAATGATGGAGTAATAGACAATAATGATATTTTATCTATAAAAAAAGCAATAGGTGGATATAAAGAATTTAATGTACTTGATCAAATGGTTGTTTCATACGAAGAAAAAATAAGTATTGCAGTTACAAATGTTCCTCTTGATGTTTTAATAAGTAAACAGAATATAACAAATTCTAAAGAAGTAGAAGGAGCTAGAATAGTTATAAAAGATTCAAAAGGAAATAAAGTTATAGATTATGTATCAAAAACAAAAGCTAAAAAGTTCTATCTTGCTACTGGTACATATGTATTAACAGAAACAGTAACACCTATTGGATATCAAAAATTAGTCAATAATATAAAGTTTAAAGTACAAGCTGATGGTAATGTAAAAATACTTAGTGCTAAATCTAATATGTATAAAGTAAAGAAAACAAAAGACTATGGAGAATATGATCATTTAATCGTATATAATACTCCAAAAGTTATAAAAGCTCCTAAAACTGGTAGTGTTAAATCAGTATTAGAAGTCCTAGGAGGAATATTACTAATAGGATCAGGTGGATACTTTGTATATTATAGAAGTAAAAAGAATAATTTAATGACTAAATAATTAAGGAGTTTGAAATACTCCTTTTTATGTGAAACAAAATAAATATACTAACCTTTTACACTTTTTGACAAACAAATGTTCTTATTTTACTTATGCGACAATGTTTTACAATTAAAGCTATTTACAATTTAAACCCATAAGTAGTAAAATTGTGATAAGCAGTAGTAATACATAATATTGATAATTAAACAAAATAATAAATAAAAAAATTACTAACTGCAATACAAATTTACTATAAATATTAGAGGTTTACTATGGAAAAACACATAAGCGTGCTTCTTAATGAAGCAATCAATTATTTAAATATAAAAGAAGATGGAATCTATGTAGATGCTACCTTAGGTTTCGCAGGTCATTCAAGTGAAATTTTAAAACAAATACCAAATGGTTACCTAATTGCTTTTGATAAAGATAAAGATGCTATTAACTATAGCACACAAAAACTATCTAAAATAAATAACAACTTTACAATCTTTAACACAGGTTTTATAAACATAAAAGAAAAAGTAAATGAAAAGTATCCCAAAGTAGATGGAATCTTATTTGATATTGGAGTCTCATCAGTAGAAATAGATGAACAAGAAAGAGGCTTTAGTTACATGAAAAACGGTCCACTTGATATGAGAATGGATAAAAATAACCCACTTACTGCCTCTCATATAGTAAATACTTATAAAGTAGAAGAACTAACTAAAATATTTAGAGAATATGGAGAAGAAAAACACGCATATAAAATTGCAAACTTAATAGAAAAACAAAGACAAAAAAAGAAAATAGAAACAACATTTGAACTAGTAGACATAATAGATAAATGCTATCCATATAAAGAAAAAAGACATACACATCCTGCTAAAAAAGTATTTCAAGCACTTAGAATAGAAGTAAATAATGAACTAGAAGAACTAACAGTAGCACTAAACTCTAGCTTAGAATTACTAAAACCCCAAGGAAGACTTGTAGTAATTACATTTCACTCACTAGAAGATAGAATAGTAAAAAAACTATTTAAAGAAAAAAGTGAAATAAAAGAACTAGTAAAAGGAATGCCCAATATTCCACAAGAACTACTACCAGACTTTAAACTAATTACTAATAAACCAATAATACCAAGTGATATAGAAATAAAAAACAATAAAAGAAGTAAATCAGCAAAACTTAGAGTTATAGAAAAAATAAAATAAAAAGGAGGGATAACTTGAAAAAGAAAAAGAAAAAAAAGTCTGTAAAATTTACTAAATATGAAAAAGTACTTTTTACTATTACAGCACTTATTTGTCTTTCATATCCCTTTATGAGTGTTTTTGCAAAAAGTACACTAAGTGAAATAAACTATAAACTTGAAAATAGTAAAGATGAAATAGAAGAACAAACAAAGAATAATGAAAGTCTTCAAATGAAGATCAATGAACTTGCTTCACTTGAAAATCTTGAAGCTGTTGCAAAAAAAATGGGATTAAGTTATACTAATAATAGTATAAAAACAATAGATAAGTAGGGTGATTAAATGAAAAAGAGTAAAGTTAGTAATAAGTTAATTAATTTATTTATTGTAATTGCTCTTTTTTGTTTTTTATTCTTAGTATATAGAGTATCTTATCTTGGACTTTCTAAAGAAGTAGATGGAGTAAACTTAAAAGAATTTGCAGATAGTAGAAGTGTTGTATCTAAAAAGATATATGCTAAAAGAGGAAATATTTGTGATGTAGGAGGAGAATCTCTTGCTATTAATGTTTCATCTTATACTTTAATTGCATATTTAGATGAATCAAGAAGTAAAGGAGAAGATACTTTATATCATGTAAAAGATAAAAAAGGTACTGCTAAGAAACTTTCTACAGTTTTAAAAATGAAAGAATCTGAAATATATAAAATATTAAGTCAAGAAGATGTTTATCAAGTAGAATTTGGATCAGCTGGAAAAGGTTTAACAGAATTAGAAAAAGAAAAAATAGAAAAGTTAAGTTTACCAGGTATTGATTTTATAGAAGATGAAAAAAGATATTATCCTAATGGTAATTTTGCATCTTATACTTTAGGATACGCTAAAAATGATGATGATGGTAAAATATATGGAGAACTTGGAATGGAGTCTTTACTTAATGATGTTTTATCAGGTACAGATGGATATACAACTTATCAAAAAGATTTAAATGGTTATAAAATACCAGGTACTAAAGAAGTAACAGTAGATGCTATAAATGGAAATGATGTATACTTAACCATAGATTCTAATATACAGTTCTTTTTAGAACAAGCTGCAAATAAAGTAACAGAAAAATATAAATTTGATTGGTTAACTCTAGTAGTAGCAGACGCTAAAACAGGAAAAATACTGGGTAGTACACAAAGACCATCTTTTGATCCAAATAAAAAAAATATAGAAAACTGGATAGATATAACAGTAGGAGAAGCCTATGAACCAGGTTCTATCATGAAAACTTACACATATATGGCTGCTATGGAAGCAGGAACTTATAGAGGAGATAGTAAGTTTAAATCAGGAAAATATAAAGCAGAAGATGGTTCTGTTATAAGCGACTGGAATAGTACAGGATTTGGAAACATTACTTATGATGAGGGTTATCAAGCTTCTAGTAATGTTGGTATTATAAATATAATAAATAACTACATAAATAAAAAAACACTTAAAGATTATTTCTTAAAACTAGGTTTTGGAGAAAAAACAGGAATAACTTTATCAAACGAAGTATCTGGTAAAATAGATTTTAAATACCAAACAGAAGTATATAACGCAGGATTTGGACAAGGAATAACAACAACCCCAATGCAACATATCCAAGCACTTACATCAATAGCAAACGATGGAGTAATGTTAAAACCATATATTATAGATAAAGTAATAGATGAAAACGGAAAAGAAGTATACAAAGGAGAAAAAACAGAAGTAAAAACAGTAGCATCTAAACAAACAACTGATAAAATAAAAGAACTTATGTATAAAACAGTAAATTCAAATTGGTATGCTGCAACAGGTTCTGAATACAGAGTAAAAAACTCTGATTTAATAGGAAAAACAGGAACAGCACAACTAGTTAACTCAAGAACAGGTAATTACTATACAGATGATTATAACGTAATTAAATCATTTACAGGAATGTGGCCAAAAAATGATCCAAAAGTTATCATATATGCATCAGCAAAAAAAGCAGGAACAAGTAAAGTAATATCAGGTCCCGTTAAAGAAATAGTAAAAAATATAAACAAATACTTAAATATTTTCGAAGAAGAAGAAAAAGATAAAACAATAAACAATTTCAAAACAGATAATTATCTAAACCAAGATTTAAGTGTAGTAAAAACAAATACAAAAAATGTAAAAAAATTAGTAATAGGAACAGGCACAAAAGTAATAAACCAATACCCTTTAAAAGAAAATATACTAGATTCAAACGATACACTTATATTACTTACTAATAGTGATACTTATAAATTACCAAATCTAAAAGGATATAGCAAACTAGAAGTAAATGAAATATGTAATATGTTAGAACTTAAATGCAGTTTTAAAGGATATGGATATGTAAAAAAACAATCTATTATTAATAAAACAGTAAAAGAAAACGATAAAATAGAATTTGAATTAAAATAAAAACATATACTTTATTAGGTGATCATATGTCCTTAGAAAACTTTAAAAACTTTGTTAAAACAAAACCCATACTTGAAAACTATGTAACAAAAGGAGAAAAAACATGGCAAGATTTTTATAATATGTATGAACTATATGGAGAAAATAACTCAGTATGGAATAAATACTTAGAAAAAGAAGTAAGTACAAATACTATAAAACTAAAAGATATGATAAATATGTTTAAAGATATAGATATGACTGAAGTACAAAACTCTATTAATTCATTACAAAAAGGAATAGGGTATATAGAAGAACTAGTAAAAACAAAAGAAAAAGAAATACCAATTAGAAAAACAAGTTATGAAGCAAGACCATTATATAAATATTTAGATGATTAATGAATTTACCATTACAATATAAAATAAAACAAAACCCTATTCTAGAAAAATACTTAAGAGAAAATTCAAGCTGGTATAAATATTTAAATAGAGATTCAAGTTACTTAATAGAGTTTGAAAAAGAAATGAAAATTAAATATAAAATGACTACTAAAGATAAATTAGATAGATTTTCAAAAAACATTGACAAAGTATCACAAATAATTGATATATTTTCATAAATATGTCTTTTTTTTTACTAAAAGTTTTGTTATAATTTTATTGTAGAGGTGACCATATGAATAATAAAGGTTTTGCAGTTACTAGTATGGTATATGCAATAATAATATTACTTTCTATTACAATGTTTACAGTATTACAAATAGTAAGAAGTGAATATATTAATCAAAGACAATTTGTAGAAGACATAGATAGTTGTTTAAAAAAGGATGGTGTTTGTAATGAATAAGAAAGGTTTTACTTTAATAGAACTAATAGCAGTAGTAGTTATAATGTCAATAATTGCAATAATAGCAACACCAAATATAATAAATATGATGGATAAAGGAAAAAAAGAACAATATGTAGCAGATGCTAAAGAGTTTATTTCAAAAGCAACATATATGTATAAGCAGGAGAAGTATAAAGATGAATTTGAGACAATAGATAATGGAGAAAGAATAAGTTTAAAGAAAGTAAATGGTATAAAAACAGAAGATAAAACTGATCCATATGGCTTTACTTATGATTCAGCAAATAGCTATATTGAATTTGGAGAGCCAGATCCAAATGAAACAGGAGTGCAGGAAAGAGTAGTAAAAATAACACTTATATCAAAAGAAAATGCAGATAGTAACCCTAGATGCTATACTATTGTTGATACAGAGAAAAATAAATTAGAAACTACATCAGTTAAAGAGGGAACTTATAGTAATGATAAATGTGAGTAAGTAGTACTAGTTGACACTTTTAAACAAAAATTAACAAAACTATTTACAAAACATAAATAAAATGATATATTTTAAATATAAGAAAATAAGGAGGAAACAATTATGAAAAAATTAATTAATAATAAGAAAGGATTTACTTTAATAGAACTTTTAGCAGTTATTGTTATCTTAGCAATATTAGTAATGGTAGCTATTCCTGCGGTAACTAAGTATTTAAATACTTCACGTAATAGTGCATTTGTTGATAATGCAAAATCAGCAGTAAGTGCCGTAAGAAATGATTATATTATTAGTAATGGTGCTGGAGGTGAAAAATGTACAGTTGATGGTAAAGAAGTTATTTGTTATACAAAATCAAAAATAAATGATTTGTTAGAAAAAAAGTTAGTATCTAGTCCATTTGGAGGAAGCTATAAAGATGCATGTGTTGTAGTTGAGGATGCAAACAATTCGAGTAGTACTAATGTTACTGATGCCAAAAAAGTGGAATATAAGGTATGTTTAATAGATGCAAAGGGTAATGGTTTTGAATTAACAAATGAAAATGGAAACAATAACGAAGGTTTAAGTGTTGGAACCGGTATTAGTGATATGTGTGGATGTACTATAGCATCATCATGATAAATTTATAGTGTAGATAACAAAATGATACTTTAATTAGTATCTTTTTTTTGTTATAATTATACTTGAGGTGTATAAAAATGTTAATAATAGGTTCACATGTATCTTTTAAGAAAGATACACAATTATTAGGTTCTGTAAAGGAAGCTTTATCATATAATTCTAATACATTTATGTTTTATACTGGTGCTCCTCAAAATACTAATAGAGTACCTTTAGATAATGAATTAACTCATGAAGCTTGGACTTTAATGAAAGATAATAATATAGATATAAATAATGTTATAGTTCATGCTCCATATATAATTAATCTTGCAAATGGTGATGCTAGTAAATATAAGTTTTCTATAGAATTTTTAAAACAAGAATGTAAAAGATGTGAAACTCTTGGTATATCTAAATTAGTACTTCATCCAGGATCACATGTAGGTCAAGGAAAAGATGTTGGTCTTAAAAATATAATTAATGCTTTAAATGAAATACTTGAGACTACTAGTACTACTATATTACTTGAAACTATGGCAGGAAAAGGTACAGAAATAGGTTCTTCTACTGAAGATATTTATACTATTATAAATGGTATTAATAATAAGTCTAATATAGGTATTTGTTTAGATACATGTCATTTATCTGACAGTGGTTATTCTCTTTCTTCTTTTGATAGTTTACTTGATGAGTATGAAAAGTATAATCTTTTTGAAAAAATTAAATGTATTCACATAAATGATAGTAAAAATGATATTTCTTCTCATAAAGATAGACATGAAAATATAGGATATGGTTATATAGGTTTTAATACATTACTTAATGTTATTTACAATAAAAGATTAGAAAGTATTCCTAAAATATTAGAAACTCCTTATATTAATGATAAACCTCCTTATAAAGAAGAAATAGAAATGATTAGAAATAAAGAATTTAATGACAATTTAAAGCTTTAATTATAAAAATATAAAAAATTAACATAATTGTTATATATGTTAAAAATATTATAATACTACATACAAGTAATAATAGAGTTATTTATGATTATAAATTGACAACTATTATAGTATGTGAATTTTTAAATAAGATTCCAAGAAAATTGTTTAAAAAAGATGAATATTTGATAAAAACTTATAAAACATTAATTACTTACAGACTATATTAAACTTAAAGTATTAATACTTACTATGAAACTATACTTGCAAACTCTGCAAATACAAAAAATAACATAACTAACATAGTTATAGAATATATAAAAGATAAAATAAGTGGTACCCAAAACCATTTATTTTCATTTATATTTTTATAACAATATTTAAAAGTAACAAAAGATATAATCATAAGAAAAATTATTCCATGAATTAAAAACAAACCAAGTATCATAAATATACTTCCTTCAATAGTAGTAATATAAAGAATTATATATATAATAGTTATTAAAATAATCTGAAGGTTATAATACTTCTTATTAGCTTCTAATTTCTTTTCTATATTAAGATTATCATTAATATGCTTATATTTATCTTTATCATGTTCTTCGTAGTGATTATATTTATATTTATTAGGTTTATTATTTTCTATAAGTATTTTGTAATTATTCTCTTTTTTTGCTTTTTTCTCTTCTTCATAAGAGTTGTAGTCATTCATATTTTCACCAGTTTAATTATAATGAAAAATTCTATTATTTGCAAGTAGATAGTGAAAAACAACTAGTCTTTGTTATTTAATTAATTTTTTTTAATAAATTACAATTTTTTTAAGGTATTTTCTGTTTTCTTGCTAATTATATATATGAGG
>CAZBFY010000020.1:0-11824 GCA_964491445.1 uncultured Mycoplasma sp. | reverse complement strand
ATATTTTAAGAATATCATTGTACTTAGTATTATTAAAATACATATAAATATACGGGTTATTAGTTTATATATTATTTTGTTTTTTGGTTTTTTGTTTGTTTTTTTTAGATATTTTTCTAAAGACTTATATTCCATGCTATCACCTAGAATATTTTATGTGTTGATGTTATTTGTTAAGACTTTTTTTATAACCTAATATTCGACTTTTTAATATTATAAGGGATAGTGTTATATATATAATATTAGTAAGTAATGAGTGTGTTGTTTTATATATTATATCTTGTATTGTTATGTTTATGTTATTTGTTAGTATTAATGTTAGTGCTATATATGTATCATATAATAAAAAGCTTATGGTGCTTAGTATAAATATATTTAGTATTGTTGGTTTTTTGTTTGCATAGTATATGTTTATTAGGAGCCCTACTAGGAGGAAGTAATATAGGTTTATTAGTGGGACGTTGCTATATAGAAGATCGTATAGTATTCCTAGTATTATTAGTAGTATGAAGAATAGTTTTTTTTGTTTTATTAGGGTGTATGATATTGGGATACTTGATATTAGTATTAAGGGAAAGAAATAGTTTATATTTTGATACTCATTTGTTATATTAGTACTTAGTAATATGTCTATTACAGAGGATATTATTAGGTATATCATTTATCTGTTAGTACTCCGACGTATGTAATATTATTCATATTTTGTTTTGGTTTTACATAAATAATATTACTTATTTTATAATTATCTTTTTTTAATTTTTCTACTGTACCAATATAAATATCTTTTGGAAGATTTCCTAGTCCTGAAGTTACTACTTGGTCTTCTTTTTCTATTTTTTGATTGTTTTCTATTAGTTCTACTAGGATATATGGGTGTTGATATCCTATGATGGTTCCTGATTGGTTTTTGTTTTTTATTGTTACTGATATTTTGTTTTCTGTATCGTTATTTGTTATTAGTTTTATAGTACTTGTTGTTTTGTTTGAGAACTCTACTGTTCCTATTAGGCCATTTTCTGTTATTACGGCATTTCCTGTTGTTATGTTGTTATCTAGTCCTTTATCTATTGTTATTGTGTTAAACCAATACATTTTATTTCTGGTTATTGTTTTTGATATTTGGATGTTTTCTTTTGTATAGGTGTTTTTTAATTTTAATTCTTTTTTTAGGGTGTTTATTTCTTTTATTAAGCTATTTTTGTTATAGTCTGTAGTTGTTGTTATTATTATTTGTTTTTTTAATTGATTGTTTTCGTTTAGTATTTGTTTATATCTAAATATATTGTATTTGTCTATAAAGTTAAATGGAATACTTATGAAGTTTATATAACTTTTATAAGGGTTTGAGTTTACAATTTTTGACATGTTTTTGTTTAGCATGAAGAAAAGACTAAAGAATATTAGGAATATTATTAGGAATTTATAGTACCAGTGTAGTTTTTTCATTGTTGTTCCTTACTTTGTTCATAAAAGCTGTAATAACCATTTTGGGTTACTATTATATGATCTATTATTGGTATTCCGTTTATTTGTCCTATTTTTACTAATGAATTTGTAAGTCTTATGTCTTCTTCACTTGGAATTAGGCTACCATTTGGGTGGTTGTGCATACATATTATGCTTGATGCTGATAGATTATATGCTTCTTTGAATATTTCTCTTGGGTGTACTATACTTTGGTTTATTGTTCCCATAAATAATAATTTCCTTTCTATTAATTGTTTGTTTGAGTTTAGATATAGACAGTAGAAATGTTCTTGTTTTAGGTTATCGAATAAATATTTGTTGTTTTTATATATTAGTTCTGGTTTAGTATACTTTTCTTTTGGTTTTTCATCTTTTTGATAGTATATTCTTTTTGATAGTTCTGTTATTGCTAGAAGTTCTATTGCTTTAGTGATTCCTATTCCTTTTATGTTTGTTAAGGTTTCCATGTTCATGTTTTTTAGGTTTTCTAGGCTTTTTATTTCTTTTAATAGTTTTATGCTTAAATCACATACGTTTTCTCCTTTTGTTCCTGTTTTTAGTATTAGTGCTAGGAGTTCACTATCTGTTAGGTTTTCTTTTCCGTATTTTAGTAGTTTTTCTCTTGGTCTTTCGCTATTGGGAATTTCTTTAAGTTTCATTATTTAATACCATCTCCTTATAATTTGAAATAACAATTTTTTCTATTTCAGGAATGTCTTTTTCTGTTGCTATGTTTAGTATTTTATCGTATTCTCCTAGTACAGATAAGAATTCTTGATTATCTATTATTGTTTCTTTTACATATATACTATAACCAAGTTTTTTGTAATATTCCTTAAGTTTTGATGCTATTTCTTTATTTTTTGTTATTCCTAGGTATAAGTGATGACCATCTTCTAGTTCGATATATAGGTATTTTTCATAGTTTTTAAAGTTTTCTTTCATTTTTTCTTTTGAGGAGTATACTCCGGTTTGTAACATATATATTTTATCTTTTTCATCGAAAACTGTTAGAGATGTTGTTTTGTAGTTGTCAAAGAATATTTTTCCGAAGAATAGACCTAGTACTATGGATAGTGTTATTGGTATTAAAAATTTATATTTCATTATTATCACCTGATGTTAGTATACAAAATTAGTTATTATTTTTTTGTCGAAAAAAGTTTTGTATAATAAAAAAACTACTTGTGTAGTTTTTAAAATATTAGCATTGCTAGCATTAATACTATTAATGATGCTAGTGCTAGTAGTCCTATTAATTTTATTGACCATTTAAACCATGTTGAGTACTCTACTCCTGCTAGGGCTAGGCCTCCCATAATTGCTCCACAGGTTGGAGTTATTAGGTTTACAAGACCATTGGCTGCTACAAATGTCATTAGAGTTCCTTCAACACTGTAACCAATTTGTGATGCTAGTGGTCCCATAATTGGTGCTGATAATGTTGCTAAGCCTGATGAAGATGGTACAAGTACTGAAAGAATAATATGAAGTATATAGTTAAGTGGTGTAAATAATAGTACTGGCATTTGTCTTAGAGCTTCTGCTGCATTATAAATTATATAATTATCTAAATGTGTAACTCCCATTAAATATGATGCTCCACGTGCAACTGCAATAATTAGAATAACACTCATCATGTCTGCTGCTCCAGATACAAAGTTTTCTACTATTCCTTTTTCTCCTTGTTTATTAACTATTCCTATGATGATACCTACTATTAAGAATAATAGTGCTGCATCATAGAACCACCATTCTCCTAGTGGAGTTCCTGTTAGGATACTTGTAAATGATATTTTTTCTACTAATGCAGAATTCCATGGTATGAAACCAAATATCATTATTAGAAATGCAATTCCAAATAGAATTAGAGTTATTTTTTGTTTAGATGTTAATGACACTACTTCTTCTTTTGTTTTTGCTTTTCCGTATTTCTTTTCCATTACTTTTTGTTCTTGTAATGATAGGAATGTTGATCCTTTATCTTTTTTAACTTTTGCTGCATATAACATTACGAATGCTATTGATATTGCAAGTGTAATTAACCATAGCATAATTCCTATTAGAATTGTTTCGCCTTGATCTACTTTAATTCCTTTAGATGTTACTGCTGATATGGCTGCTCCTGTTGCAAATGGATTAATTGTTGAACCTAATACCCCGCATCCTGCTCCTAAAAGTACTATAGCAGATGCTACGATGGTATCCATTCCTGCTACTACCATAGTGGCAGCAAGTAGTGCATAAAAACCTACTGTTTCTTCCATCATTCCATATGTAGTACCTCCTACTGAGAAGATAAACATTAGTATTGGTATTAAAATAAGTTCTTTGCCTTTTAGTTTTTGAACTAATACTTTAACTCCTGTTTCTAATGCTCCTGTTTTTGCAACTATATTTAGGAAACCTCCTAGTATAAATACAAATATGCAAACATCGATGGCATCAGCAAAACCTTCAATTGGAGACATTAATACGTTTGCAAGTGTTGCTTTTACTACACCACTTCCATTAACTATTTGATCTCCTACAAATTGTGCTGTTGGTAAAAAGTGTGTTAAAATTCCAAGTAGTGCGATAAGAATTAAAATTATTGAAAAAGCTGAAATTCCAAATTTTAAATTCTTTTTTTTAGCAGTTTTTTTCTTATCTGCCATTTTCTTTTTCCTCCTTACTAGAACTTATAATAGTTCCTGTTTTTCCATAAATAGCATTTTTTGCTTTATCAAGTGATGTTATGATAGCTATTTTATTTGTATTTTTAACAAACTTTAAACAAGCTTTTACTTTAGGAAGCATACTGCCTTCTGCAAACTCTTTGTTATTTATATATTTTTCAGCTTCTAATATTGAGAGTTTAGAAAGTTTCTTTTGATTTGGCTTATTAAAGTTTATACAAACCTTATCTATATTTGTTAGAATTAATAGAACATCTGCTTTTAATTCTTCTGCTAGTAGTGCACTTGATAAGTCTTTATCTATTACTGCATCTATTCCTGTTAGTTTTCCTCTTTTAGAAATTACTGGAATTCCTCCGCCTCCGCATGCTATTACTATATTTCCATTATTAAGTAAATCGTTTATTGAAGCAAGTTCTACTATTTTTATAGGATTTGGAGATGCTACTACTCTTCTATAACCTCTTCCTGAATCTTCTTTAAATGTATAGTTTTTATTTTTTGCTATTTGGATTGCTTGTTCTTTTGTATAAAAACTTCCTATTGGTTTTGTTGGATTTTTAAATGCATTATCTTTTTCATCTACTAGTACTTGTGTTGTTATTGTTACGCATTTCTTTTTTATTCCTTTTTTTATTAGTTCGTTTTGTATGGATTGTTGTAAGTGATAACCTATATAGCCTTGACTCATTGCACCACATTCTGCAAATGGCATTTCGTTTTTTTCCATAGCAAGATTTATCATTCCAACTTGTGGGCCATTTCCGTGAGTAATTACTACTTCATATCCTTTTTCTATTAAATCTACTATTTTTTTTGAAGTGTTTTTTACTAATTTTATTTGTTCTTTATTTGTTTTTCCTAGAGCGTTACCTCCAAGGGCTATTACTACTTTTTTATTCATTTTAGTGTTGCATACATTACAGCTTTTATAGTATGCATTCTATTCTCTGCTTCTTCAAAAACTTTAGATTTTGGTGATTCGAATACTTCGTCAGTAACTTCCATTTCGGATACTCCGTATTTGTCTTCTATTTCTTTACCTATTATAGTTTTATTATTATGAAATGATGGTAGACAATGTAGGAATATTGAATTTTCGTTTGTTTTTTCCATTAGTTCTGTTGTTACTCTATATGCTTTTAGTTTTTTTATTCTATCTTTCCATACTTTGTCGTCTTCTCCCATTGATACCCAAACGTCTGTGTAAATAACATCTTTATTAGTTGCTCCCTCGTTTGGATCTTCTGTTAGATAAATACTACAATTATTTTTATCTGCAATTACTCTTGCTTCTTTGATTAATTCTTCGCTTGGCCAAAGGTTTTTTGGACTACAGCATGTGAAGTTAACTCCCATTTTAGCACTCATAATCATAAGTGAATTTCCCATGTTGTATCTAGCATCTCCGAAGTACGCAAAGTTTAATCCTTCGATATGTCCAAAGTGTTCATACATAGTCATAAAATCTGCTAAAACTTGTGTAGGATGTGATTCGTTTGTTAGTCCATTCCATACTGGAACAGTGCTATGCTTTGCTAAAGTTTCTACAATTTCTTGTCCAAACCCGCGATATTCTATTCCATCAAACATTGTGGTTAGTACTCTAGCAGTGTCTTCTATTGTTTCTTTTTTTCCCATTTGTGATCCTGTTGGACCTAGGTATGTTGTTCCCATTCCTAAATCATGAGCTGCTACTTCAAATGCACATCTTGTTCTTGTTGAATCTTTTTCAAATATAAGTGCAACATTTTTACCTTTTAAGTATTTGTGTAATTCATTATTTTGTTTTTTTTCTTTAAAGCTTAAAGCTAGTCCTATTAGATATTTTAATTCCTCTTCTGTATAATCTAATATTTTTAAAAAATCTTTTCCTTTTAAGTCCATCTTATTCCTCCCTTATAAGTGGCATACTCATACAACGTGGGCCTCCTCTTCCACGTGATAGTTCTGCACTTCTCATTTCTATTACTTTACTACCGAATCTTCTTAATACTTCATTGGTAACACTATTTCTGTCATAGACTATAACTACTCCTGGTGCTATTGCAAGAGTATTAGATCCGTCATTCCATTGTTCTCTTTCTGCTGAAACCATGTCTCCTCCTGCACATGGTATTAGAATAATGTCTCTTCCAAGATAATCTTCTAATATTCTTTCTAAGGAACCACTTCTTGATTTAACATTTAGTTCGTCTTCTTTGTCTCCTTTTTTTATTTCAAATACTTTTAATGATGACATAATTCCTGGATGATATGTGAATTTATCATAGTCTATTTGTGTAAATACTGTATCTAAGTGCATGAAAGCACGAGTCTCTGGAATATTAAATGCTAGTATTGTTTCAATCGTAGTATCTGGGTCATTAAATATATTTTTTGCTAGTATTTCAATAGCATTTGCACTTGTTCTTTGTGAAATTCCTATTGCTAATACTTTGTCATTTAAATTTAATACATCTCCGCCCTCAATGTTATATTCATTGTATCTGTCGAAGTATTTAGGAACGTCCTTGTATTCTGGATGATAATTAAATATATATTCTGCATAAATAGTTTCTCTGTTTCTAGTTGTGGAATACATTCTGTTTAGAGTTATTCCATTTCCTATTGAAGCAAAATTATCTCTTGTAAAGTATAGATTTGGCATAGGATCCACTATAAATTGTGAGTCTGGTTCTATCATGTCTACTAATGATTTTCCTTTTTTTGCTTTTTCTAATACTATTTCTTTGATATTAATTCCTTCCATTGTTTTTAAAATAAGTTTTCTGTTTGAGTCAATCGAAGTTAGAAATTCGTATACTAAACTACGATATTTTGGAGTTCTTACTCCTGCTTCGTATATGAATTGTTTTATAAAAGTGTCTTTTACGTCGGGATTTAAATCAAGTGTTTCTGTCATTAAGTCTTCTAAGTATACGACTTCTACCCCATTATCTCTTAGTATTCTTGCAAATTGATCATGTTCTTCTTGAGCAACTGTAAGATATGGTATATCATCAAATAATAATTTTTCTAATGTATCTGGTGTTAAATTTAATAATTCTTTACCAGGTCTATGTAATAAAACTTTTTTAAGTGGTTTAATTTCACTTTTTACATTAATCACACTATTCTACCTCTTTTCTTCTATTTTCTAATATGATTATATAATAAATAATTTTACATTTCAAGTTAATATATGTTTTTTACTAAAATTATCACTGAAAGAAACTAGAATAATTAGTAGTTATATAGTATAATTTTATTAGTTATTTTTTTATCTAGGAGTATTGTATGAAACCAATAAATAATGATTTAGAAGATTATATTAAAAATCAAATATTATGTATTTATAAAAAGAATGATTCTGGTCATGGAATGAAACATATTCAATATGTTATTAAAAGAAGCTTGAAATTTGCTAATCAATTTCCTAATATAAATCTTGATATGGTATTTGCTATTGCGACTTTTCATGATATAGCACATTATATTGATAAAAATAATCATGAGATATTATCTGCCAAAATGTTTTATGAAAATGAGAGAATGAAAGATTTTTTTAATAATGAACAAAGAAAAATTATAAAAGAGGCAATAGAAGATCATCGAGCATCATTAAAGTATGAACCCAGAAGTGATTATGGTAAGATAATTTCATCAGCAGATAGAACAACTAGTATTTATTCTGCATTAAAGAGAACTCATTTTTATACTAATAAACATTATCCAAATTTAGATTTGTATCAAGTGATTAATCATTCTTATAATTATATGCTAAAAAAAGTATGGTGATAATGGTTATGCTAAAAACTATTGTTATGATAAGGAGTATGAACAATTTAAACAAGATATTGAAACTATTTTAAAGAATAAATGGGAATTTGCTAAAAAGTATATGGAGGTAAATAAAATTATGGATTTAAAAGAGAAAGCAAAAATATTTGCGGTTAATGCTCATATGGGGCAAATTAGAAAAAGTGAGCCGGATAAACCTATGATAATTCATCCTATTAGTGTAGCTATGTTACTGGAAGAATATGGTTTTGATGAATCAGTAGTAGCTGCTGGTTATTTACATGATGTTGTAGAGGATACTAAATATACTATCGAAGATATTAAAAATGAATTTGGAGAGGATGTTGCAAATTTAGTTATGGATGCATCTGAACTGGATAAATCACTATCTTGGGAAGAAAGAAAAAAACATACTATTGAAAAAACAAAAGCATTATCTTTGAGAAATAAATTAGTTATTTGTGCTGATAAAATAAATAATTTAGAAGATTTAATGATTAAATTTCAAAAAAGTGGGAAAAGAGACTTTTCTGCATTTAAAAGAGGCGAAGAACAACAAAAATGGTATTATACTAGTATGTATGAAAGTTTAGTTTTTGGAGAAGATGAAAATTTACCTATATTTAAAAGACTTAAAAATGTACTAGATATTGTGTTTTACGAAAAAGAAGATTTGTATTTAATGAATACTATTTTTGATGATAATAAAGAATACTATAAAAAACTTAAGGGACTACATGCTCAAAAATTAGAATTGCAAAAATTAAAAACATTATGCTCATTATCAAAACCATTTGTTATTGAATTTAGTGGTACTCCTAGAACTGGTAAAACTACGACAATAAATAATTTATATGATTTTTTTAAAAAAGGTGGTTTCAATACAACTATAATTGAAGAATTTACAACATCTAAATATTATAAAGAAGTGTTTAAACAAAAATATGAGAATATGAGCTCTACTGAGTTTAACATAAAAATAATAGAAGAAGTTACAAGACAATTAAAAGAAGCTATTAATTCTGATAACGAAATAATTTTAATTGATAGATCTATAAATGATAGGTTAATTTGGAATTATAGAAGATATATTAAAGGAGAAATGTCTGAAGAGCTATACCAAAATTCGAAAGATAAATATAGACTAATATCAAAAGAATTAATTGATTTCTTAGTTATTACATATGCTGAACCTTTGATTTCGTTGAAAAGAGATTATAATTCTAGTTTAGCATTAGAAAAAAGGAACTTTTTAAATATTGATAATTTAAATGAGTATAATACTAGTTTAAAAGATTTACAAAAATTATTTGAAACAAGTGTGGAAAAATCAATTTTGTTAGATACTACTTCGATGATTATGAATGATGTTTCAATAGAAATAGCATCACAGATAATGCCAGAGATAAGAAAAAGATATATTAAAATTTTTAACCAAAAACATAAATTAAAATAAAAACTGGAAAACATTAATTATTAATAAGTTGATGAAAAAGATAGTGAGATATTAAAATTTGCTTTTTTGATAATGATAATAACAATTTTTAGTATAGTATTTTAATATTATGTTTTTTTTAATATATTAAATTTAGTGTCATGGATACTTGTTTTAATATTTTGCATAAAAGTTGATAAATTATACTTTATTATAATGTATAATTTCTTTGACAAATTTCTAAAATTATTTGGTAGATATGTTAAATATAGTTTTGTTATAATTGTAATCGAAGGGAGAAATGTTTTATGTCATTAGGAGAAAATATTTTAAAACTAAGAAAATCAAATGAACTTTCACAAGAGCAATTAGGAGAAAAAATAAATGTAACAAGACAAACAATTTCAAATTGGGAATTAGATGAAACTACTCCAAATCCAGAACAATTAAAACTTTTGTCTAAAGAACTAAAAGTTAGTATAGATGAACTAGTTAATAATGATATTAGTAGTATTTTGGCAGAAAAAGTAAGTAATACTGAAAAACTTGCTGAAATAGGAATTAAAGCAATAAAGTTTATTGGTATAATATTTTTGGTATTATTAATAGTAGATATAATCTCATTTGTTATATTTATGTTTATTAAATAATAAATTATATTTTGCTGAGAGAAATAATATAAAAGACACTCTGAGTCATATTGACTTAGCATTGTCTTTTTCTTTTAGATGTCTATATTTTTATAATTAGTTTTAAAAAAATCAACTAAGTTTTGGTTGATTTGATTATTAACGTCACATTGGTGCGATGATTTTTTCTTATGTATCAAATGATTAGGTTATTTCAAACTTTCAAAGTAAATTAACAAATAATTAATCATTAAAATAACGATAATATAAATTGATATAAAAAAAACTAATTATAAACACAACTTACTAAAATTTTGGAAATAGATGTTATAATAGTTATGAAAAGTATGTGATTATATGACAACAGTATATTTATTAAGACATTCAGAACCACTAAAAGTAAATAATATAGAAAATAACGATTCATTACAATTACAAAACGAAAAATGGGGCTTAACTATAAATGGAGAAAATATAGCAAAAGAAAAATCTAAAAAAAACGAATTACAAGACTTTGACATAGTATTTTCATCAAATTATGTTAGGACAATTGCAACAGCAAAATATTTTACAAACAATAAAATTAATGTAGTTGAGTCTTTTGGAGAAAGAAAATTTGGAATAGATAATTGGAATGAATTACCAGATGATTTTTCAAAAAAACAATATGAAGATTTTGATTACAAACTTAGTAATGGTGAATCATTAAATATGGTAATTAATAGAGAATATGAAGCTTTAAATAATATACTAAATAATTATAAAGATAAAAAAGTGTTAATAGTAGGACATTCAACAGCAATTGCTTCTTTATTAACCAAATGGTGTGATGTTAGTTTTATGGGAGATTATAAATTTAAAAATAAAGTTTTCTTTGATGGAAAATGGAATTATTGTGAATGTTTTAGATTAGAATTTAATGATAACAATAAAATAATTAGTATTGAGAATATTAAATTTGATTAGGTGGTAATAGTAATGAATGAGCTTACTAATAAATTGAAAGAAATAATAACTTTATCTGAATTAGAAAATATTAGTAGCATCAATACAAATGTTTTGCTTTATGCTATTGCTAAAATTGAAAGATATTAACTATTAAATGACACTAATATTAGATTAAATATTAGCAATGGTGATAAACTTGAAAAATTAACAGATTTTCTACTATCAAATGAAGATATATTGTATTATATGCATAAAAATGGTTTTACTTTTTTAAATAAATTAAATGTTATGTTCGATGTAATTTTTCAAAAATATCTATATTCATATAAATTTAAGTGTTTTTTAAGAATTTTTTTGGGAAGCAAAGAAGAATTTAATACTTTTATAAAAGAACGTGAACAAATTTGTTTATTGCTATAGAATATGTTATTAAAACTAAAATCATAAGTAAAAAAAAATCAACTGAGTTTTAGTTGATTTAATCATTAACGTCACGTTGGTGCGACGATATTCTCTTTTGGAGCGGTTGTCGAAGATATCTACAACTTTTCACTTCTTAACGATTTGATATATAAAAATATCAATCTAATATTATTTTAACACATAATATATATTTTTACCAGTACCAGTTTGAATTAAAATATTATTATTTATCATTTTATTTAAAATATCTGTAGCTCTAGTTTTGGATACATCTAGTAAAGATTCTACAATTATTCTGTTTATTTTATTATTTTTCTTTAAGTATTCAACAATTTGCTCTTCTTGAGTCAAATTTGTAGGTAATATCTTTATATTCTCTTCTTTTGTATAATTAACATTATATAAAGTTACTTTAAATGTATTTTCAGTATTTAATATTAATGGTTCTTTATCGTATTCTT
>CAZBFY010000019.1:0-12679 GCA_964491445.1 uncultured Mycoplasma sp. | reverse complement strand
ATAACACATTTTCACTTTTTCTTTTTATTGATTATTTTTGCCGAAACTCAAATATTATTTACCAAATTTTACATAATATATAACTACTAATGATGTTTAAAACATAGTTGTTAGAAAAAATAAGTAAAAAAAATTATAAGTCTTTTTATTTTGAAATACTATTTTTTATTATATTAGCAATATTTGTTTTTTCATTATTACTTAGTTCATTCCAAAATAGTTCAAGTAATACTCCAAGTCCTGGTAGGACTAAATCATCTCCAGTAATAACTGATTCATTAATTGTTTTAATTATTTCTTCTTCATTATCATTTTTAATTTTATTAATTATATTTTCTCTTATATCTATATTCATATTATCACCATTATTATTGTGTAAACTTTTAGAAAAAATATACTAAAGTAATTGAAAAAAAATTATCTTTTGAGTATAATCAATGTAAGGAGATGATTATATGTTAATTGGAATAATTGTAATAGTTATTGTTGTAATACTTATTATTTGGTTTATAGCAACATATAACAAGTTAATAGGACTAAGAAATAAGAAAGATGATCAATGGTCTCAAATTGAAGTACAACTTAAAAGAAGAGCAGATTTAATTCCTAATTTAGTAGAAACTGTAAAGGGTTATGCTAAGCATGAAAAGGAAACTTTTGAAGAAGTTATTAAAGCACGTAATACATATTTAAGTGCAAGTACTCCAGAAGATGAAATGAAAGCAAGTGCAGGAGTTTCAAATGCTATTTCTAAGTTATTTGCTTTAGCGGAAAATTATCCTGAGTTAAAAGCAAATGATAACTTCTTATCACTTCAAAATGATTTAAAAGATACTGAAGATAAAGTTTCTTATGCTAGACAATTTTATAATGATGCTGTACTTACTTATAATAATAAAGTTGAAATGGTACCATCTAATATTGTTGCAGGTATGTTTAACTTTAAGAAAGCAGCTTTCTTTGAAGTAGAAGAAAAAGATAAAGAAGCCCCAAAGGTTAGCTTCTAGTGGACTTACTTTAGTAAGTCTTTTTTAAGGAGAAAAGTTATGAAAAGATATGGATTTATACTATTGATGTTGTTATCATTTTGTCTATGTACTTCGGTTTATGCTGAGGATATAAAAAGTATAAGCATGGATATAAATATAGATAAAAATGGTACTGCACATGTTAAAGAAACTTGGACTATTTATTTTGATAAAAATG
Organism: uncultured Mycoplasma sp.; assembly: GCA_964491445.1. Taxonomy (GTDB): domain Bacteria; phylum Bacillota_I; class Bacilli_A; order RF39; family UBA660; genus UMGS1449. The sequence goes on along the minus strand of CAZBFY010000019.1, from coordinate 11,473 downwards.
AAGATACTACTGAGGTTTATAAGCCTTATAATAATATTGGAAATTCTACTTTTACTAATTTTAAAGTAAGTTTGGATAATAAAGATTTTACTAGTACTAATTGGGATATTAATAAAGACTTTAACTATAAAGCCTATAAAAATGGAATAAATACTACAGATGAAGGTATAGAGCTTTGCTGGGGAATAAGTGAAAAGGGAAAGACTAATGTTTATAATCTTTCTTATGATATTACTAATTTTGTATCTAAGCTTAATGATGCTGATATGGTTTATTGGACTTTGGTACCTCATAATTTAGGAGATTCTCCTGAAAATGTATATATTAAGGTATATAGTGATTTTATGACTTACAGTGATACTTTAGATGTATGGGGATTTGGTAAGTATGGTGCACCTACTTATGTATATAATGGTTATATTGAAATGAGTACTGATCAAGTTTTAGATAGTGATGAGTATATGACTATTTTAATAAAGTACCCTAAAGATACATTTAATAGTACAAATAGTTTGAATCATAACTTTGAACATTATTTGAATATGGCTGAAAAAGGTTCTGTTAAGTATAAAGATAATAGTTCTGATTCTAGTTTTTTTGATGAATTTATTGATTTTTTACCTATAATTATTATTATACTTGCATCTATTTTTGGTGCTAAAAAGATGGGTGCTACAACTGGAAGTAAAAAGATAAAGTTTAGAAAAGAAGATAGAAAGCTTCCTAAAGAAGTTAATTATATAAGAGATATACCTTGTAATAAAAATATTTATAGGGCATACTGGATTAGTAAAACATATAAATTAAATAAAAAAGATACAGATTTATTAGGAGCAGTACTTTTAAAGTGGTTAAATGAGGGGAAAATAGAGATTAAAAAAGATTTAAGTACTGGTTTATTTAAAAAAGAGAAGTCTTCTATTTTATTAAAACAAGATGTATTTTTTGATAAGAAAGAAGAGTTTGATTTATATCAAATGCTTGTTATAGCAAGTAAAGATTATCTTTTAGAGGCAAATGAGTTTAAGAAATGGGCAAGCAGTAATTATAGTATTCTTCTTGACTGGTTTGGAAAAGTGCTTGATAGTGAAACAGTGATTTTAAATAGTGAAGGTAAATTAACTGAGCTTTCTAAGACTAAGTATGAGAGTACTAATGGTTTATATAATGATGCTGTTATTTTAAAAGGATTTAAAAACTTTTTAGTAGATTTTTCTAGGATTTATGAAAAAGCTCCGATAGAGGTTGCTTTATGGAAAGAGTATTTGATGTTTGCTCAAGTGCTTGGACTTGCTGATAAAGTAGCAAAAGATTTTAAGGATATTTATCCAGATATTATTCCAGATGAATATATGAACGATATTGATTTTATATATTTTGTATCTTATTCAGGAATAAATAGTGCTAATACTGCTAAATCAAGAGCAGAGTCTTATAATTCAGGTGGAGGTGGCTTCTCATCTGGTGGTGGAGGCTTTGGTTCATTCGGAGGCGGAGGCTCTGGTGGAGGAGGAGCTCGCTAAAATCTTCCTCCAAATATTGACATTTAACGCAAAAAATGGTAATATATATAAGCGTTAAAACGTGTATTTAGATCGGGGGAATAACAAATGAAGCAAGAGTCACCAAGTACGTTTGTTTTAAATAGAAATGATAAACAATACTTTTTTGTCGAAGGGAAAATAAGTAGATTACATGGTCCTATGTATCATGTATATTATAAAAAAGAAGAAAAGCCAATAAGTTATAAAGCAGAAAACTTTGTTGAAGTCCACGGACTTGATGAAAAACAAAAAATATCTACTTTTACTGAACAAGCTTTACTTAATTTAAGAGTTTTAGTAGGAATGAATGATAAAGCTGAAGATACTTATAAAAAGTTTTATGATGTATATACAAAAGTAAAAAATGGAAATGATAAAAAACCTAATTTTAATTCTTCTTTGAAAAATATTTTTGTTGAAGCTTTAGAAGATTATAATCAAATAAAAGATAGTATGGAAGAAGAAGTATCTATTCCATTTGAAGAAAATTATAATTTAGTAAATTCACATGAAAGAGAAAGAGTAGTGAGTACTACTAGTTATGCATTAGAAGATGAAATAGTAAATGAAAAAGGATTACAAAGAGTACTTAAAAAAGCAGCGTAATGACTGCTTTTGTTTTAGAAAGGATGATTTTTTATGAATAAAGTAACTCCTAAAATAATGTCTGGTTTTATGGAACTTTTACCAGAAGATCAAATATTGTTTAATGAATTAATAGATAAAATAAGAGCATCATATGAAAAGTTTGGTTTTTTACCTTTAGATACTCCAGTTTTAGAGTGTTCTGATGTTTTACTTGCAAAAGCAGGAGGAGAAACTGAAAAACAAATATATCGTTTTAAAAAAGGGGAAAATGATATATCTCTTAGATTTGATTTAACAGTACCTCTTGCAAGATATGTTTCTATGAAGTATAATGATTTAGTTTTTCCTTTTAAAAGATATCAAATAGGAAAAGTATATCGTGGTGAAAGACCTCAAAAGGGGAGATATAGAGAGTTTTATCAATGTGATATTGATGTAATAGGAGAAGATTTATCTCTTATGTATGATGCTGAAATACCTGCGATTATTTATAATACTTTTAAAAGTTTAAATTTTGGGGATTTTACTATTCGTATGAATAATAGAAAGTTATTAAATGGTTTATTTCAAAGTTTAAATATAGAAACTAAAAAAGTAGAGATTCTTAGAATAATAGATAAACTTGAAAAAATAGGATTAGATAAAGTAAAAGAAGAATTAAGCTTGATTAGTTTAAGTGATGAACAAATTAATAAGATAATAGAATTTGTTAATATAAAGGGTTCTAATAAAGATATAATTGTCAGTTTAGAGAACTTAAGTATTAAAAATGATGTATTTATAAAAGGATTAAATGAAATAAAAGAAGTGTTAGAAAGATTAAAAGCATTTAATTTAGAAGAAAAGTATTATGTAATAGATTTAACAATAGCAAGAGGGCTTGATTATTATACTGGAACAATATATGAGACTACTTTAAATGAATATAAAGAGTTAGGAAGTATTTGTTCTGGTGGAAGATATGATAATTTAACTGACTATTATACAGATAAAAATTTAAGTGGAGTAGGTATTTCTATTGGGCTTACTAGATTATTTTATAAGCTTAAAGAAGCAAATATAATAAAGAGTAATAGTAAGAGTTTAGTTAAAGTATTAGTAGTGCCTTTTTCAAAAGATAATTTAGATTATGCAATTAGTATTAGTAATGTTTTAAGAGATAGTAATATTATTTGTGATGTTTATTATGAAGAAAAAGGTTTAAAACAAAAATTAAAGTATGCTAATAGATTAGGTATTCCATATGTATGTATACTTGGAGAAGATGAAGAAAAAGAAGATAAAGTAACGATTAAAAATATGGAAACTGGAGAACAAAAGTTAGTTAGTGTTGATGAACTTATAAAAGAGATAAAGTAGTATGGAAGTAAAAGATATAGAACGTAGTATTATAAAAACATATAAATCAAAAATATATGGTAAGTTTTTAAGAGCAGTGAAAGAGTATAATTTAGTTTGTGATAATGATAAAATTGCAGTTTGTATATCTGGAGGAAAAGATTCATTTTTACTTGCTAAGTGTATGCAAGAGTTAAAAAGGCATAGTAAGTTTAGTTTTGAAGTTAAGTTTATTGTTATGGATCCGGGTTATAAGAAAGAGAATTTAGAGCTTATAAAAGAAAATCTAAATAAATTATGTATAGAAGCGGAAATATATGAAAGTAATATATTTGATCAAATAAAAGATACTTCATCGCCATGTTATTTATGTGCAAGGAAAAGAAGAGGATCATTATATGCAAAAGCAAAAGAGTTAGGATGTAATAAGATAGCACTTGGTCATCATTTTGATGATGTTATTGAAACTATTCTTTTAAATATAATTTATGCTGGTGAGTATAAGACAATGATGCCGAAACTGAAAAGTACTAATTTTTCTAATATGGAGCTTATTAGGCCACTTTATTTTATAAAGGAAAAAGATATAATTTCTTGGAAGAACTATTGTGATTTAACTTTTTTAGACTGTGCTTGTATGGTAACTAAAAAGCAAATTGGTAAAAGAAGTGAAATAAAACAAATGATAGAAGATTTAAGAAAAATAGATAAGAATATAGATATACATATTTTTAAAAGTAGTGAGAATATTAATTTAGATGCAGTACTTGGTTATAAAACAAAAGAAGAGAAACATTCATTTATGGATGAGTATTAGAAAAAAGATATGGTCCAAAAATATAGAAAATTGAACAACAAAAAGATAGAACTTAATAAAAGTGTAACTATAAATAAAAAAATAGTTAGTTTTGATGTATACAATTTAAAATGCAACATATAGTAATATTTGCACAGTACTGCAATATATTGTACTTGATAAACAAGAGAATGCATGTTTTTAATTAGTGAGCAAAGGGTATATTATATGAATAATATATCACCAAAACTAATATGATTATTGGAATGGATAAAAGTTATTAGCATCTTTACAAGAAATAGAAAATTATAAAAAGGAATAAAAGATAACAAAATAAGATGAAGATTTATATAGAATAGAATATGTAATTGATAAATTAGCAAAACGTGAAATGTTAGATCTAAAATATAAAGATTATAAATTAATAAACGATAAGTATTACGTCAATTATAGAGAGTGCTATATAGAAGTGAATTAGTTATTAGTTTACCAATGTGATGATGGTAACATTAATCTTTTATTAGTTTCAACTAGTAGTCTTAGTGAATTGTTTAATTAATAGGAAAATGATTCACTATTTTTGTTAGTATTCATTGTTTGTGATTTTAAAATCTGGTCTTTTCTTACTTTGATTAAGAATTAAATAATAAAATTTTATATTTTTATATTTTTTGATAGCTATTGTTTTTGTTTTTGTTATATGTTATATTATTATTGAATTTGAGATATTACAATAATACTGAAATAGGAGGTAAAAGATGAAAGTAGTTTTGACTTATGGTACATATGATTTGCTTCATTATGGTCATATAAGATTATTAAAAAGAGCAAAGGAGATGGGTGATTATTTAATAGTTGCATTATCTACTAATGAATTTAATGAATTGAAAGGGAAAAAAACTTATTATGATTATGAAACAAGAAAGTATATGCTTGAAGCCATAAAATATGTTGATTTAGTTATTCCAGAAAGAAATTGGGAGCAGAAAGAAAATGATGTAAAAAAATATAATGTAGATGTAGTAGTTATGGGAAGTGATTGGGCCGGAAGTGAAAAATTTGAGTATTTGAATAAATTTTGTGATGTAGTATATTTAGATAGAACAGATGGTATATCTACCACTAAAGTAAAAGAAGATTTAAAATTAAGATAGAATGGAGGAATTATAATGAAAGTTTTAGTAACTGGTGGAACAGGTTTTATTGGAAGTCATACATGTATTGACTTATTGAATGAGGGTCATGATGTAGTTATAGTAGATAATTTATCAAATTCGAAAAGAGAAGTAGTACAAAAAATAGAAAAAATAGCTACTAAGAGAGTAAAATTTTATGAAAATGATTTAAGGGAAAAAAATAAGATTGATGAAATATTTAAAGTTGAAAAAGATATTGATGCTGTTATACATTTTGCTGGTTTAAAAGCAGTAGGAGAATCTGTAGAAAATCCTTTAGAATACTTTGATAATAATTTGATTAGCACTATATATTTATTAGAAATTATGAAAAAGTATTCTGTTAATAAATTTATTTTTAGTAGTTCTGCTACTGTTTATGGCAATAGTGCAACAATGCCATTAAGCGAGACGGCTGCTACTGGTGTTTTAAATCCTTATGGAAGAACTAAATTAATGATTGAGAATATATTGTCAGATTATAGTCATTCAAATAAAGATATGGAGGTTACAATATTACGGTATTTTAATCCAATTGGAGCTCATTCTAGTGGTTTAATTGGAGAAGATCCAAATGGTATTCCTAATAACTTAATGCCTATAATACTAGATGTTGCAACAGGCAAAAGAAAAAAATTAGATATTTTTGGAAAAGATTATCAAACCAAAGATGGAACCGGAATAAGAGATTATATACATGTATGTGATTTATCTAAAGGTCATATTGCAGCACTAAAGTATTTAAAACCAGGAATTGAAATATATAATTTAGGAACCGGAAAGGGTTATAGTGTACTAGAAATAATAAAAACGTTTGAAAGAGTAAACAATATTAAAATCAAATATGATTTTGCTTCAAGACGTGAAGGAGATGTTGCTGTCTGTTATGCAAATGTTGATAAGGCAAAGGAACAATTAAATTGGGTAGCAAACTTATCAATAGAAGATATGTGCAGAGATGCTTGGAGATATGCAGAAAAACAAATGAGGTGAAGTATGAAAAATTCAGTATATAAGAAACAATTAGTATTAATTCCATCTGCTTATAATCATAAAGTAATGGGAGATATTGAAAACTTTATAAATTATTATAAATCGGATTTTGATATATATATAATTTGCGATAAATATGATAAATCACTAGAAAAAGAAAATCATATAACATATGTAAATAACAAAAGCTCTTATGCACAATATTTAAAAATAACTGCGGATTACATTATAGATGCTGGTTCTTTAAATGGTTTTTCAAAATTTAGTAGTTCTCAAAAGAGAATAAGTGTGTGGCATGGGATACCTTATAAGAATATGTTTATTGATTTAGATGAAATGTATTTTCGCGAAGCACTAGAATATGACTGGGGAGTCGATTTAATGATTTCTCCATCTAAATTTTATACAGAAAAATTTTTGAAAAACTCCATGCTTTATGACGGAGAAGTCCTAGAAACAGCTGTATCCAGAACAGATTCTTTATTTCTAACTGAGAAACAAAAAATTAGAATAAAAGAAGAATTAAATATACCAAAAGATAAAAAAATATTATTATATGCTCCAACCTTTAGAAAAAAAGGTAAGTTCAATTTACCATTTAGTATTAGTAAATTAGAAGAAAACCTACCTAATGATGATTGGGTAGTAGTAACTAAATTGCATTATCTTAATACTTTAAATAAAAAAAGTAATATAATAGATGCTACTAGTTATCCCGTTGTAAATAATTTACTTGCTGTATCAGATGCATTAATAACTGATTATTCAAGTTTATTTTTTGATTATTCTGTTTTGAAAAAACCAACTATTTTTTATCAATATGATAAGGAAGAATATGAAAAAGATAGGGGGTTTATGTTTAATCTTGTAAATTATGTAGATGATAAATATATAGTTACAGATGAGGAAAAATTATATTCTCTTGTAAAAAATGTTTCGACAATAAAAGATAATTTAAAAAATATAAGAAAAGAATTTTATCCTCATCAAAAAAAGGAAAGTACAAAAGAGTTAGTTAAATTACTTTCTTTAGATACTACTCCTAGAAGAACTAAGGAAATAATATTCTTAGTTAATGAGCTTAATCAGATTGGTGGAATACATAATTTTGTATTAAATTTAGCTAAAAGTTTTAAACAAAAATATAATTCTAAAATAATTGTTATAGCTAAAAAGGAGTTTATTAAAAAGAATGATAGGATACATTATTTTGATCAGGAAAATGTAGTTGATTTGAAATTAAGTAAAGAGCTAAATCCAATTCAGACAAGACAAGTTCTTGAAAATACTGATGGTTATGTAATAGGATGTCAATTTGGTGCATTTCAATCAGTACAGAAATATTTAAAAGATAAAAAAACATTATTAATGTTTCATGGAGATACAGCAGATGTCGTAACAAAAAGCTTCTATAAAACACACCTAGAAACTTTAAATAATTATTTAGTTACTAATTATAAGAAACTGGCTTTATTAACTAAGAAGAATCAAGAAACATTATTAGAGCATGTTAATCCAGATATAAAAGAAAAATTAACTTACATAGAAAATGGATTTGATTTTAGTGATCGAAAGGAATTTTATAAAAAAAATGGTGAATTTGTTGCAGTTACAAGATTAGATAATGATAAAAACCCTGAAGATATATTAAAAATATTTGCAAATAAGAAATTAAATAAGAATTATAAGGTTCATGTATATGGTGATGGTGGATTAAAAAAAGAATTTGAGAGCAAGATAAAAGAATTAGGTTTAGAGGAAAAAGTATTGCTCCATGGTTATTGTGATAACAAAGATGAAATTTATAAAAATAAGCAAGGACTTATAATGACTAGTTTAACTGAAGGTTTTCCATATATTATTTTAGAGGCTTATAAATATGGTCTACCAATATATACTTATGATTCATTTACTGCTGTTGATGATTTAATAGATAATAGTATTGGTAGGAAAATTCCTACTGGAGATGTAGAAAAATATGTAGAAATTTTAAATGAAAGTTTTGATATTGAAAATAGAAGTTTTGATAAATACATAATGAAGTTTTCAAATGATACAATAGTAAAAAAATGGCTTTCTTTGTTTGAAAATTTAGAGAAACTAACAAAAAAAACTAAGAGTAATAAAATAGAAAAAAGTAATTCAACTAAAATAATAAAATTTAGTAAAACGAATATTAAAAAATTATTAAAAATAAAAAGAAAAAAAAGAAAAATTAAAAATAAATTATTAAATAGCAATTCTGTTAAAGCTAGTAATTTTTATATAGAAATATCAACATTAAAATTTAGAATAAAAGGATTAATAAGAAGAGATAAACAACCACTTGTTTCTATAATAGTACCATTTTATAACAATAATACAACTATTGAAAATACTTTGAAATCAATAAAAAAATGTAAATATAAGAATTATGAAGTATTAGTAATTAATGATGGCTCAAAAGAAAATCCTAAAAAAATATGTGATAAGTATAAAAATGTTAAATATTTTTACAAAGAGAATGAAGGACCAGGGTTGACACGAAATTTTGGGATTAGTAGGGCAAAAGGAAAGTATGTTTTTTTCTTAGATGCAGATGATGAAATATGTAAGTATGCTCTAAATATCATGGTAAAATATGCCTTAAATAAAAATCTAGATGTTGTATGTGGTTTATGTAGAAGAGTTTATAAAACTAGCAAACACACTTCATATTGGTATCCTAAGCTTTACAGAAAGAAAAAGATAAATGATATTAAAAATAGAGAAAAAGTTTTAGAAGATTCTATAAGTACAGCAAAGTTATATAATTTAAAAGCTTTGAAAGAATCAAATATACAATTTTCAGCAGGATTGTATGAAGATGTTCTCTTTATGGCAGAAATATATAAATATTTTGATAAGATAGGTTATGTTCCTAATATTGTATATACTTGGTTTGTTTATGGAAAAGATACATCAATTACTACAACTATTACTATAGAAAATATATGTGATAGAGTTGATAAATTAAATAGAATAATGGAGTTAGCAAATGAAAGTACAAAACCTTATTATATGAAAACCTTTATTAACCATCATATGTATATAATTATTAATAGTTTTAATAAATATTCTGAACAAGATAAAAAAAGATTATTTTTGCTAATTAGGGAATTTCTTATAAGAAATAAGGACTATATATATGAAAGATTAGTTTATCAACCTTATAAAAAGTATATGCTAAAAACAATTTTAGATAATAAGTATGATAGATTTCACAAAATAGCAACATTTTCTTCTAATGATTTTTTTAAAGTATTGAATAATTTATCTGAAAATACTAAGTAGAATTAAGGTGGTAGTATGAGAAAAATATTGATGTTTTTGTTAATGATAATTGTATTACTTGTGGGAATAGATGGTATAAGAGCAAAAACAGTTGTTACCAGTCAAGATGATGATGTATTTATTAAAACAAATGTAAAGAAACTTAAAGTTTATCAATTGGATTATAATAAAAGCAAAATTTGTTGGGCAAAATTTAAAAATGCAAAGGGGTACGTTATTTATTCTTCTTCTTCAAAAAATGGTAGATATACAAAAATAGGGACTACTAAAAGTAATTGTTTTGTTAAAGGAAACTTAAAATTAGATAGTGTCTATTATTATAAGGTGAGGGCATTTAAAAAGAAGAATAATAAGACTATTTATTCAAAATATAGCAAATCTTCAGGAATAAGAGTAAAACTGGTTAGGCCTGTAGCTAAAATTTCTACATATGGTAAAGATGGACTAATTGTTAGTTTTAAAAAAGTGCCTTATGCTAGTTATTATCAAATATATAGAGCAAATTCAAGAAAAGGGAAGTATATAAAAGTAGCAACAACCAAAACTAATATTTGTATAGATAAAAACTTAAAAAGATATCATACTTACTATTATAAAATAAAAGCAGTAAAAAAAGTAGGTAACAAAATAATTAGTAGTAATTATTCAAAAGTAAGTTGGGAAACAACTGGAGAAAGTAATTCAAAATATAAGCTTAATTTAAAAAGCGTATATGGAGATACAGAGGCCTATCATCCAGATATTTTGTTTTTTGAAAATGGTTGGAATGGTTATAAATATTGGTTAGTGTTTACACCGTATCCAAGGAATGATTCATCTAAAGAAAATCCACATATAAAGGTAAGTAATGATATGAAGAATTGGATAGTTCCTAAAGGTACTCCAAATCCTCTCGATGTAGCTAAAGGAGACGGGTTGGGCAAGACTTTGTTTAATTCTGATGCTGAATTAGTATATAATAATAAATTAGATAGAATAGAATGCTTTTGGCGACGTTGGGAAAAAGATGGGGAAACGCTTTATATGAAATATACAAATGATGGACATAATTGGAGTAATGCAACCAAAGTTTATTATGCTTCTAGAATAACATCAAATCCAAATAAGCTATTAAGTCCAACTATAGTATTTGAAGATGGAAAATATAAAATGTGGTATGCTAATAATTATACAAATTGGGAAATAATATATGAAGAGTATAATTCGTTGCCATTTGAGAATCCCACAGGGAGAAGAGTTTTTCATATGAAAACTGCAACAGGAAATTTGTATCCTTGGCATCTTGATGTAATCAAAAATGAAAATAAGTATGAAATGTTATTTATTGCAGTTCCAAAATTACAAAAATTAAGGAATGAAACAGTTATGTCTTTATATTATTCTAGTAGTTATGATAATATAACGTGGACTGATTCTGTTAAAGTATTAGGACCTTCAAAAGATCCTGAAGCCTGGGATTGCCGAGGAATATATCGTAGTAGCATGTTTTATCATAATGGAAAGTATTATATTTTCTATAGTGGATCTAATCATAGTAGTGTAAAAGGTACTAGTATAATATATGGAGAAAAATTAAACAAATTGAAACCATTATTTGATTAGTTTTTTTCCTATTGATATTGAATATAATGATAGTTGTATAAGAGTAATAGATGAAATATTAAGAAAATAAGATACTACTCAGCCATACCACGACTAAAATAGACATTTTTTAAGTGTCTTTTTTT
>CAZBFY010000018.1:5074-12950 GCA_964491445.1 uncultured Mycoplasma sp. | reverse complement strand
TATATCTTGGTATCCATACTTGCATTGTTAGTATATCACTCATTGGTATTGTAGTCCCTGCTGTTGCATTTAGATAAGTACTTCTATTGGTACTTGATACTGTAACACTATTAGCCCACATCTTATTATCATAATCATACCATTTATGTGTTTCATTAGAATTATTTTCATCTGCTTTTTTCCATACTCCATTTGTATTATCATAATATACTGGTATCATACTATCATCAAGTACTGGTTCATTAACACCACTTGTATCTAAATTAACAGCAGTTGCTACTTCTAATTCTATTGTCTTTGTCCTTGTTACACTGTCACTAAAAAGTGCATAAGAATTATTTGTTTTATATGAAATAACTCCTACACATAATAAAAATACCACACAACAAAAGAATAAAATATATTTATTAAAATCTTTTATATCCTTAATTAAAAACTTTAAAACCTTACTTTTTCCCATAAATACAACAACTCCTAAAACATTAATAAACATATAACACTTATAATTATTATTAACAAAATATTAACAAGTAATACCACGTTATATCCTAAACTTATAACTCTCTACAATAACAATATAGCATAAAACTACACCAAAAACAAGTGCTATACGCCCCGATATTTTTTGTTACAAATATGTAACAATATAAAAAAGAGGTGTATTTATGTTAAAAATAAAGCATACTGATAACTATTACTATGACATAATAAGAAAAAACATTCGAAAATATAGAAAACAAAAAGGTTATACCCAAGCAAGACTTGCAACAGAATCTGATTTATCCACTGACTATATATGCGAAATAGAAAGTAAAACCAAAAATAAAAGTTTTAGTATTGCTACTTTAACAAGAATATCCGATACACTAGATATTAACATAGAAAAATTTTTTGAAGAAAACTAACAAAAAAAAATAGCAAAACACCATTTACTATTTCTTTACCTTATACTTCTTCTTACCACAAGCAAGCAACTTAGCATGCTCATCAGTACGATACTCATCATATTTAGAATTACAAGCCTCAATTCTAAGCTTTTCAAGAGCCCTAGCCCTAATTTGCCTAGCCCTTTCACTAGAAATTCCCAAAATCTTACCAATTTCAATTAAAGTCAAACGTTCATTATTATCCAAACCATAACTAAGAGCAAGAACCTTTCTCTCACGATCATTAAGAATACCAAGGATATCAGAAAGAATAGACATACTATCAACAGCTAAAATATTATCCTCCGGAGTTACACCATCCTTATCAGCAACCAAATCTTTAACAAAAATACCCTTATCCTCTCCAATTGGATACTCAAAAGACATAGGATTCACTTTATCACACACATCCTGAATAACATCTAATTTATTACTATCAACATCAACCTTAGTCAAAATCTCATCCCTGCTAGGAAGACAACCATTAACCCTCTCATAATTATCAACAAAAAATAAATACTTATTAACAGACCTATACATATACTCAGGAAGCCTAATAACATTAGTTTGCTCTGCCTTAGTACGATAAATACTTTGCCTTATCCACCACATAGCATAAGTAGAAAACCTATACCCCATATTATTATCAAACTTAGAAACAGCCTTAATAAGTCCAATATTACCAGCCTGAATCAAATCTAGCAGAGAAAGAGAGTTACTATAAAAACCTTTCGCAGCACGAACAACCAAACGAAGATTAGAATTAATAAGCACTTCACGACAAGACTCATCTCCACTTCTAAGCCTATCAAACAATTCCCTTTCCTCATCAGAACTAAGCAAAGGATACTTACCAACTTCATTAAAATAAGCACGAACAGAATCTTCATAATAATCAACAGAATCATAAACAAAATCTTCCTCAGCATAAACACTAACCCTATGATAAACAGTCATATACTGAATAAACAACTCCTTAACACTATCATTAAATCCCAGCTTATCAATATCTCTCAAAGAAACACACCCATTAACAACATTACCAGAATTAAACAAAGATTTAAAAAGTTCATTAAACTTTTCCTTAACATCACAATTCATTTTCTTAATAAACCTATCATTATCCTCAAAAGAAAGTTCCGAACAAATATCACTATAAGTAGAAGCCACCAAACTAATCTTTTTATCTTTCATTATATCTAATATAATCTTCTTCATAAAATTATCCCCCCCCTTAAAATAAAAACCTAATTAATCACATAAATTTATCCCTAAAAAACACATTACTTCCTTACCTTTGCACCACACCATTCATCACAATAAGTAGCAAATTTAACACCCTTACAAGCATTTCTTAATTTACTAAGAGCTTTTACCTCAATTTGCCTTATTCTCTCCCTAGTAAGTCCATATTCTGAAGCAATTTCCTCAAGAGTTCTTGTAACATCATCATGTAATCCCAAACGAAGAACAATAATTCTAGCCTCACGCTCATTTAAAACACTAAGAATCTCATTAAGCAAACTCTTTTTCTCATTTTCAATAAAAGCATCTTCAGGCATAACAGCATCCTTATCAATAATAGTATCTCCAAACGAAAAACTATCATCAATATTTAATGGAGTATCTAAAGAAAAAACCTCATCAACCATAAAAGCTTGCTTAATAAAATCAAGTTTTACAGAATCAATACCTAGCTCCTTACAAACAACCTCATCAGTAGGCATACAATTATTATTATTCTCATATTCACGAAGAAAGTTCTTATATTTAATAACAGAATAATACATATTAACAGGAAGTCTAATCGAATTATTATTAGCAATAAAACGCGTAATACTTTGCCTTATCCACCACACAGCATAAGTAGAAAACTTATAACCCATACTAAAATCAAACTTACTAGCCGCAGTCATTAAACCAATATTACCAGCTTGTATTAAATCAAGCAAAGGAATAACATTACAAAAATAACTCTTAGCAACAGAAACCACTAAACGAAGATTAGAATTAATAAGCTTTTCCTTAGCACTCTCATTCCCATTTTTAATTTCACTACATAACTTTCTTTCTTCAGAAACACTAAGTAAAGGAAACTTCCCTATCTCATTCAAATACATATTAACAGAATTATCACAATAATTAAAACTATATTCTGAAATATTACTATTATTCTTAATATCTACATCATCTTCTATTATGCTATTCATACCAACAACCTCCTTGAAAACATAAACTTACAAGATTATACCACAAGAAAGTCAAAAAATCAATCAAATCACAAAATTAACCATCCAAAACCCCAAATAAAGTAATACAACAAGCAAAGAAAAACAAATATACCTAATACCAAAACAATAACTTTTCCTACTATTAACAAACAAACAAATACAAGAAAAAACAAACCCCAATAAAATAATTAACAAAGAACTCTTATCAACAAAACTATAAATAGAACCCCCACTAATAACATCAGCAAACCCAAGTACTAACAAATTAAACATATTACTACCAAATATATTAGAAAAAGCAAGATCATAATTACCAACACTAACAAGAGTATAAAAAGTAACAACCTCAGGCAAAGAAGTAGTAACCCCTAAAAATATAGCACCCAAAAAACTACTAGAAAAAGACGGATAAATAAAAGATAAATTATTAACAATAACAGTTAATATCAAACTAGATAAAACCATACAAATACTAGTAATAACAAGTTTCAAAACAAGAAACTTAGTATCAACAAAACTATCATTAATAAAACAAGAATTCCTACTAGTTACAAATAAAACATAAAATATATAAACAAAAAATATAACCAAACTAGGAACCCCAATAAATAACAAATTAAAACTAAAAAAAGATGAAAAAACAAACAAAAACAAATAACAAATAATAAGTAACACCAAAGTAACATTATGAGAACTAGAAATATTACAAAACAACATCTTCTTAATAAAAACTATATCAAAAACACAAATCATAAAAAAATTAAACAAATTACTTCCAAGAACATCCCCCATAGCAAGAGACAAATTACCAAGAAATACAGAACTAAAACAAGTTACAAACTCAGGAAGAGCAGTAACCCCAGCAAGAACAATACCACCAACAAAAGCCCTACTAACAAGACCACTCCTACTTAACAAATCTGCATAATAAGAAAGCTTAATACTAAAAAACACAGACAAAAACGCAAATACTAAAAAAAATATCTCATTCATGCAAATCACCTACAAAAGTATATTTACAAAAAAATGAAATATTATAAACAAAAACTGACTAATTAATCATATTAATATCTTCTTCAATTCTCATAAGCTCATTATACTTACAAATTCTATCCATACGAGAAAGAGAACCAGTCTTAATCTGACCCAAATCAAGACCAACAGCAAGATGAGCAATAAAATCATCAGAAGTCTCACCACTCCTATGAGAAATAATAGTCTTATAACCATACTTCTTAGCATAATTAATAGTATCTATCATCTCACTTATAGTACCTATCTGATTAGCTTTAATAAGAATAGCATTACCAGCACCCATATTAATACCTTTCTTTAAATAATCAATATTAGTAACAAATAAATCATCTCCAACAAGCTGAATCTTATCACCTATCATATCAGTAAGCTTCTTAAACCCATCAAAATCATCTTCAAAAACAGGATCCTCTATAGATATAATAGGATACTTTTTTACCAAAGACACATAATAATCACAAAGACTATCAATATCATACTTCTTCCCATCTATATAATAATAACCATCTTTATATATTTCAGAAGCCGCAACATCAAGAGCAAGAGAAACATCCTTACCAGGAACATACCCAGCCTCAACTATCGCACTACATATCAAATCTAAAGCCTCATAATTACCAGATAAAGATGGAGCAAAACCACCCTCATCACCAACACCAGTAGAATAACCTTTATCTTTTAGAATACCCTTAAGTGTATGAAAAACTTCACTTCCAATTCTAATTCTTTCACTAACACTACCCGCAACAGGAATAATCATAAACTCCTGAAAATCCAAATTATTATCAGCATGAGCACCACCATTTAAAATATTCATCATACAAACAGGAAGAGTCCTACCTTTACCAGCATACTCATACAAAGACTTATTATCAGAAATACTACTAGCCTTAAAACATGCAAGAGAAACACCAAGCATCGCATTAGCACCCAACTTACTTTTATTTTTAGTACCATCCAAATCTATCATAATATCATCAATACCACGAAGATCACTAGACTGCCTACCAATAATATGAGGCCTAATAATATCATTAACATTAGAAACAGCCTTTAAAACACCAAGACCCATATACCTAGAACCACCATCACGAAGTTCCAACGCCTCATTAGACCCAGTAGAAGCCCCACTAGGCACACTAGCACGAGCCCAAGTACCATCATCCAAAAAAACATCAACCTCAACCGTAGGATTCCCTCTAGAATCTAAAATCTCCCTAGCTCTTATATCCTCTATCATAAAAAAATACCTCCTTATTACAAAAATAATTATACACATTTTAACAACTATTAACAACTTTATATTGCATTTTTCCCAAAAAAAAGATATTATATTAATAGTAAAACTAATAAGGAGGGAAAAAATGAAAATAGTAAAACTAAGTCCCGAACAATTCGATAATTTTTCAAATAATCACCCTCTACACACATACTACCAAACATCAAATTATGGTAATTTAATGACAAACGACGGTTTCGAACCACACTACTACGGCTTCATAAACGATCAAAACATACTAATCGGAGCAAGCCTAATACTAATACAAAAACTATTTCTAGGATATAAATACGCATACGCACCAAGAGGTTTCCTAATAGACTATGACAACAAAGACCTAATCATAGACGTAACAAACAAAATGAAAAAATTCCTAGCAAAAAACAGCATAATATTTCTAAAAATAGATCCCCCAGTAGTAAACAACAAAAGAGACAAAAACGGAAACATAATAAAAAGCCCATATACAAACGACCTAATACCATTCCTAACAAAAATAGGATACACCTACTTCGGAGACAATAAATTCTTCGGAACACTAAAACCAAGATGGAACGCAATACTAAAAGTAACAGGTTCTGCAGAAACACTATTCGAAAACTTCGAACCAAGTATAAAAAACAAAATAAGAAAAGCCCAGTCAAGAGGAATAGAAATACTACAAGGAAATGAAAACGATATAGAAACATTCTATAAATTCGTAGCAAAAAAACACTACAGAAAACTAAACTATTACAAAAACTTCCAATCCTCATTCAAAGAAAATTTTGAACTATATTTTGCAAAACTAAACACAGAAAAATATTTAACAAACATAAAACAAATATATGAACAAGAACTACAAAAAAACGAAGAAATAAACATACAAATAAGAGAAGCAGGACTAACAGGAAAAATAAGTAACAAACTAACAAACTCAAAAATAACATCCGACAAAGTACTAGCAGTCTATAAAAAAGAACTAGAAACAGCTTCAAACTTACTTTCAAAAAACCCACAAGGAATAATAATAAGTTCATGTGCAGTTCTAATAGAAAAACACGGAGTAGTACTAATAATAGAGGGCCAAAACCCTACATATAAACTATATTACCCAACATTCCTAACAAAATGGGCTATTATAGAAAAATATGCAAAACTAGGAGCAGTATATTTTGATTTAAACGCAATAACAGGATACTTTGAAAACAATAATAAATATAATGGACTAAATGAAATGAAACTAGGATTTAATGCAGAAGTAACAGAATACATCGGAGAATTCGATCTAGTAATAAACAAAACAATATATAATATCCATAAAAAAACAAAACTAGGTAGAAAAGCACTAAAAAAATCTCATAATGAAACAAAATGAGATTTTTTATTTTATTAAACCTATCTAATACTCTTCTTTATAGAATCTTTAAGACTACCTAAATCCAATCTATCAATTTCTTTTGGTAGAGTTACTCCCTCTAAACTTTCTAGGGCTTTCATTGATAATTCATCCATTTTTTCTGGAAAAATTACATCCCTTGCTTTTTTTACACTATCCAACTCCATATATTCAGCTTCTTTTGGAAGAGTAATTCCTTCTAAACTTTCTAAACTATCCATTACTAATTCATAAACTTTTTCTGGAAAAACTACATCTTTTATTTCTTTTACGCCATCTAAATTTAAATAATTAACTTCTTTCGGAAGAGTACTTCCTTCTAAACTTTCTAGGGATTTCATTGATAATTTATACATTTTTTCTGGGAAAATTACACCTTTTGCTTCCTTAAGACTACATAAATCCAATACATCAATTTCTTTTGGTAGCGTTACTCCCTCTAAACTTTCAAGGGCTTTCATTGATAATTCTCTCATTCTTTCTGGAAAAACTACACCTTTTGCTTCTGTTACACTATCTAACTTCATATAATTAGCTTCTTTTGGAAATGTTAATCCCTCTAAGCTTTCTAAACTATTCATGTTTAAGCTACTAACTCTTTTCGGCAAAACTAAATTTTTTACTTCTTTTACACCATCTAAATGTAATCTACTGATCTTTTTTGGAAGTATCACTTCCTCTAGGTTTTCTACACTATCCATAGATAGCTCTATCATTTTTTCTGGAAAAACTACATCTTTTGCTTCCTTTACACTATTTAAAGATAATATATCAACTTCTTTTGGAAGTATTACTCCTTCTAGATTTTCTAAACTATCCATACTTAATGCTTTCATTCTTTCTGGAAAAACTACATCTTTTGCTTCTTTTACATTATTTAAAGATAATATATCAACTTCTTTTGGAAGTATTACTCCTTTTAGGCTTTTTAAACAATCCATGTTTAATTCTTTCGTTCCTTCTGGAAAAATCACATCTTTTGCTTCTTTTACATTATTTAAAGATAATATATCAACTTCTTTTGGAA
>CAZBFY010000018.1:0-4974 GCA_964491445.1 uncultured Mycoplasma sp. | reverse complement strand
TCTTTTACATTATTTAAAGATAATATATCAACTTCTTTTGGAAGTATTACTCCTTCTAGATTTTCTAAACTATCCATACTTAATGCTTTCATTCTTTCTGGAAAAACTACATCTTTTGCTTCTTTTACATTATTTAAAGATAATATATCAACTTCTTTTGGAAGTATTACTCCTTTTAGGCTTTTTAAACAATCCATGTTTAATTCTTTCGTTCTTTCTGGAAAAATCACATCTTTTGCCGCTTTTGCATTATTTAAAGATAATATATCAACTTCTTTCGGAAGTGTTACTCTTTCTAGACTTTTTAAACTATTCATGCTTAGCCAAGTCATTCTTTCTGGAAAAACCACATCTTTTGCTTCTGTTACACTATCTAAACATAATTTCTCAACTTCTTTTGGAAGTGTCACTCCTTCTAAACTTTCTAAACTATCCATGTATAATTCTTTCGTTCTTTCTGGAAAAACCACATCTTTTGCTTCTGTTACACTATATAAAGATATTATATCAACTTCTTTCGGAAGTGTTACTCTTTCTAGACTTTTTAAACTATCCATGTTTAATTCTTTTATTCTTTCTGGAAAAACTACATTTTTTACATCTCCCAATACAGCCAAACTTAAACCTCTTACTCTTTTTGGTAATGTTACATCTTCAAGATCAACAGCTACATTTATTCTTAAATTTCCTAACACAGCCTCTGGTAATTCACGAATTTCTTCTAATTGATCACTACTATCAACACTTAACTCTAAATCTCCTACATAACATTTAATTTTACCACTTTCTAAATCATATGGTGAAATTCCTATTTCTTCTTCTTTGCATTCAAATATAAGTGCACAATCTTTTATTTTATCTCTACATTTTTTTATCTCTTTTATCCTAGGATCTTCTTCATACCCAAAACCTTCTATTTTTCTATCAACTTCATATAAAAACTCTAAATCTTCTTTTGTTAATTCTTTATTATGTTTATGTTTTGTATAAATATATGTTAACATTTTACTATCATTTACTCTTTGCTTATACTTATCTTTATCTGGAAACTCTTCTAACTTCTTATCAAGAACATCTTCCAAATGAGCTTCTACATTTTGATGAGCTAATACTCCTCTTATTTCTCCAATTCTATTTTTACCATCCATTCTTATTGCAAGTCTAGGTACTTTATATTCATTATTTTCATCTTTTGTATAATATACATAAAAATCACCATTTCTTATTTGACTTCTACAAGTCTCTTCTCCTGCTGTACACCAACCAGTAATATATCCTTGAAGTGATTTATGTAACTCTTGATAATTATTTCCTTGATTATACTTTTTCCATATTCCATCAACATCTTTCTCATCATATAAGACTTCTTTTTTATCATTTAAAAATAATGTATATAACTTTGAAAAATTACCTTGTTTAATTAATTGTTTTAAATTATTATCTTCTATTTCTTCTTTACTTACTTCTTTCATTACTAAATCTATTGCTTTTGCTAATGCTTCTTGATTTAATTCTATAAAAGGTGCTACTGTTTTATTATCTCTTGTTCCATATATATTATTACTATTATCATATGCTCCAACTTTTAACATTCCTTGAAAAGCCCAATACTTAGCCCACCAAGGATAAAACTTAGCATCTTCACTTGTTAAATAATCTATCCACCTATCTATAGACTTCTTTTGATCTTCAATTATAACTCTTTTTTGTTCTACCTTTTCTTCTTCACTTAAATGATAACCTGTTCTATCAAAATTGTTTTTATCTAAAAACTCCATATAACTCTCAGGTATTTCTTTTATTACATATTTATCATAATAAGCTTGTTTTAAAAGACTTAATTTTCCTTTTTCTACTGCTTTATTATGCACTCTCTCTTCTCTATCTAAATACTTTCTTATTTTCTCTAACTTCTTATCACTTACATTTGATGAATGCACAACACTATCTTTCATATGCATATCTCTATATAAAGTAGATAAAAACTTTTCTCCATTATAATTCATATATATTCACCTTACTTTCTATAAATCAATAGTATAATAAAATAACTAATATGACAAGTAACTATATTATCTATTCATCAACTTTTTATTTTTTTCTTCTATCAAATCAGGACAAGTTTTGTTATAAAATTCTTTCAGTTCATTCAAAGTCTCACTAATAAATACAGAATTCCCCTGCGAATAAGAATCTGAATTTTTAAATTTTTCAACTTTTTTTTCAAGCTTTTTCATTCTTGTTATCTCATTATTCAAAGTCTTTATATAAACATCTGCTAATAAATAATCAGTATTTCTCATTAAGTCTTTTACTTTTCTAGCATTAATATAAGCAAAATGATTCAAAGTATTAAAAATTTTATTTTGTTCAGATATAGTACATTTATTTATATCTATTTTATCAAGTTCTCCATAATCAATACCAATTCTAATATAATCAAAAAACGGATCCTGTTCTTCTGATGAATACACATTCTTATAATCACGCATGTCATAAGAAATACATAACATATCCTTAAACGATTTTTTTGTACCATCTTCTTTATAAATATTACTTAACTGAGAATACTCCTTAATTTCTTCAGGATGATTTTTTAATATTTTATCCAAAAGACGAATCTCTGCCTCCTCTGTAGATAATCTTACTTTATTCTCACCATTTATTCTTGTACCTAAATTATCCACAAACATAGATTCTTTTCGTTTACCATTGTAATAATCAAAAAATTTTTCACCATTTTCCTTATGATATTTTTTTAATAATTTACCAGTTTTTTCATATCCAACAGCATCTGCTTCCATTTCAATTCTCTGCATTCTGAAATGTTTATTTAAATCAAAAAAATAATTCCTATGATAATAATCAAATTCTTTTTCAGAAGTATTTAATTCATTCGAATACTTACTAAACAATTCAAATTTTATAAATTCAAAAGAAGACCAATTAAACTCCCCATTCATTACCCTTTCATACTGTTTTCTATGTTCTAATTCATGATATAATGTTTCTACACAATCCCCTCTTGAACTATCTAAAATTTTTTTATTAAAAAATACTTTTTCTTTTGAACAATAACCATGCAAATTTTTTTCTTGTTCTGTTCCACCATACCCATAATCAGAAACCACAAAAGTAGTATATATTTTATTTTCATTTATTTCTTTTTGTGCAACTAAGCTTAAAAATAATCTATTTTCTTCAAGTGTAAGGTCTGTTTTCCCTTTATTTATTATAAAACCTATCAATTTATCTCTCAAATCATCACTTAACATACCCCGATCCAAAAGTATTTGATAAGATGCAAACAAATCCTTTTTTTCAGAACTAGTTAAATTTTCACTAGCAAAATATTTTTTTTCATAAAATTCAAAAGTTTCATTCTTTCTTTTTATTCTTTTATTATAAGAATCATCATATATACTTTGTAAATATTTATCTTCCAAACCAAAATCTAAACTATAAAGAGCTAGTTCATTAGTTTTAGCCTTTTCATATAATTTACTTACATAATAATTAATAACACCAATTTCTTCTTTACTTAAACTATTCCTATCTTCATAAAAATATTTTAATTTTTTAGAAATATACTGATTAATAGCTAAAAAACTAATATAATAATCTCCTCTTGTTTTTCCCTTATTTAAATCTTTTATACCATCTAATGAATTTATTATTTCATCAACTTTACTTTTATCAAGCAAAAGATTCATTATATTAGAAATTCCTACTGAATTTATCAAATTCGCATTATAATAATTCATACTATACCTCCATATTTTTTTACTATTAAAACATTAAAAAATGCGTAAAAATTATTTACTTTATATAACATAATTACTACACACAATAAAAACATTATGGAAAAGAAAGATAGAATATATTTAGCTTTATTATATTCTTATTTAATACAATACCCCCCCCCAGCAAACATTTGTTTACATTTTTTATTAATTGGCGATTTATCATACACATTTTTATCATCTTTTCGCACCTTACCTTTCTTATGCTTTAATTATATAAAAAAAATATCTATATTTCAAGACATTTTTATCTTTATATTCTTCTCTCACTTACTAAACTAGCAAAATACTTAGCACACCTAACCATTTGATGAGAATAACCAAACTCATTATCATACCAAGCAACTATCTTAACAAGTTGTTTCCCATTTACCTCTAAAATATCAGTAAGTAAAAGATCAACAACACCACCATGACTATCTCCCACTACATCCGAAGACACTATAGGATCATAAGTAGCATCAAGCACCTCACTCTTTGCATTAACAAAAGCTTTATTAATCTCATCAATAGAAACACTCCTATCAAGCTCCAAAGTAAGATCAACCACTGAACCATCACTAACAGGAACCCTCAAAGCAGAACCTTTCATCTTACCATCCAAACTAGGAATAACAAGCCCAATAGCCTTAGCAGCCCCCGTAGAAGTAGGTATTATATTAACAGCACCAGCTCTACCCCTACGAGCTTCAATTCCTTTCTTATGAGAAACATCTAAAATAACTTGATCATTAGTATAAGCATGAACAGTAGTCATATACCCCTTCACAATACCAAAATTATCATTAACAACTTTAAGTACAGGAGCCAAACAATTAGTAGTACAACTAGCAGCACTTATAACCTTTTCCCTACCAGTTAAAATATCCTCATTAACACCATAAACAACAGTCTTAACATCACCCTTACAAGGAGCAGACACTATAACACTTTTAGCACCACTCTCAACATGCTTTAAAGCATCAGCCTTCTTAGTAAAATGCCCACTACACTCAAAAACAACATCAATACCAAGTTCACCCCAAGGAAGCTCTAAAGGATCAGCACTAGAAAAAACCTTAATCTTTCTACCACCCACAACTAAATAATTACCAAAATACAAAATCTCATCTTTTCTATAACTACCTTGACTAGAATCATATTTAAGTAAATGAGCAAGCTGTTTAGAATC
>CAZBFY010000017.1:0-13521 GCA_964491445.1 uncultured Mycoplasma sp. | reverse complement strand
ATCCTCAATTTTAGGAAGCCTATCCTTAGAATCAAGTCCAAAATAATCTAAAAACTCTCTAGTAGTCCCATAAAGAGTAGGTTTACCAAGTTTTTCACTCTTCCCAACCTCTTTAATAAAATCTTTAGCAACCAAATTTCTAATTATTTGAGCAGACCCAACTCCCCTTAACTCATCAACCTCATGACGAGTTATAGGTTCATTATAAGCTATAATCGCCAAAGTTTCAAGAGCAGATTGCGAAAGATTCTTAACTTTTTGAGTTTCAGATAACTTAGTATAATATCTCTTATGATCCTTTTTAGTAGTAAGTTTAAACAAACCACCAAGATTCTTAATAGTTAAACCCCTATCCTTACCCTGATAATCCTTAAACAATTCCTCCAAAATATCAATAACCTCACCCTCACTTATTTCAAGTATACTAGCCATTGTCTTTACATCAATACCCTCTTCTCCTACTAAAAACAATAAACCCTCAATTACTGGTTTCATCACGACACCTCACAATATATCTTATCAAAATTATTATTTTGCGTTATTAACAACTCCTGTTCCTTAGCCATCTCCAATATAGACAAAAAAGTTGCAACAATATATGGCCTAGAAAACTCCTCAAACAATTCAAAAAACTCAACCCTACCCCTTAACCTCAAAATATTACCTATCTGCATCTTTCTCATCTTTATAGATATTTCCTTAGTAGCAACCTTAGTAACCAAAGGCTGTACATACTTCATTCTCTCCAAATACTTCTTAAATGCATTAACCAAATCATCCAAAGTAACATCATCATTCAAACTAATCACAGAATTCTGATAAGGCCTCATACTAGAAGGAGTCTTCGTATAAACATACTTCCTCTCCTCCTCTAATTTCTTCAAATTATTCGTTACTTCTTTATACTTTTTATACTCAAGTAACCTATTTATCAAACTCTCCTTAGTCTCAATATACTCTTCCTCTTCTTCCTTACTTTCCCTTACAGGTAATAAAGTCTTAGACTTTAAATACATAAGTTCCGAAGCAAGTACCAAATAATCAGAAACAACACTCAAATTCAAACTTTCCATATTATTAATATAACATAAATACTGATCCGTCAACTTAACTATCTCAATATCCATTATATCCATCTCAGACTCCTTTATCAAATGTAACAAAAGATCAAGAGGACCCTCAAACTCATTAATTTTAAATTTATACTCCATACTATCACCTATAAAACTAAAACAATTATAACAAACTTTAACCCAAAAAAAAAGACTAATCTTTCGGTTTACAAACTAATGCTATAAAGAAACTAAATACTATCGCTGAAGTAATACCAGTCGCAGTCATATCAAACATTCCCATAGCAAGACCAAAAAAACCAGTCTCCTGAGCCCTTAAAAGAGCAGCATGTATCAAACTATGTCCAAAACTAGTAATAGGTACATAAGCCCCTCCACCCACTACAGTTATTATCTTATCATATATATCAAAAACATCCAAAAGAACTCCCAAAACAACAAACATACTAGTAATATGTCCAGCAGAAAGCTTAGTATTATCAATAATTAACTGAGCAATTAAACACAAAAAACCACAAAATAGAAATGAATATATATATGTCATTTTAAAACCTCCAAACTAACAGCATGAGCAATACCAAGTATATCCTCATTTTGAAACAAAAACGTCGGAGAAAAAAGAGCACCAGTAGTAACCAATAATACTTTCTTTAACTTTCTTTTCTTTAACATATCAAAAATATATCCATAATTAACCAAAGCACTACAAACAGGCCCAGATCCCCCAGCAGTAATCTCCTTTTGTTTCTTCAAATCATATAACATAGCACCACAGTCATTATAATTATCAAGTTTTATATTATAATTCTCCATCATATAATCCTTAAGAATCTCTTTTCCATATATACCCAAATCCCCAGTTAAAATCAAATCATAATAACTAACATCCAAATTCAAATCAGTTAAATGATTATAAATAGTATCCCCAGCAGCAGGAGCCATAACAGCCCCCATATGATTAGGATCATTCTGTTTCATATTAACTATTTTTCCTATTGTATAACTAGTAACCTTAACATCACACTTATCACTAGTAAGCAATATAGAAGCACCCCCTGTAGAAGTAAACGTCGCAGTCTTAGGTTTAGTATAACCATACTCAGTAGGATTCCTAAATTGTTTTTCCTCAGCCAAATTATGAGAACTTGTTAAACATACAGCATTCTTAACAGAATTACTCTCAATAAACCTAGAAGCAATAATAACACTTTCCATACTAGTAGCACATGCAGAAAAAACCCCTAAATAAGGAATATTATATCCCTCTATAG
Source organism: uncultured Mycoplasma sp. (assembly GCA_964491445.1). Taxonomy (GTDB): domain Bacteria; phylum Bacillota_I; class Bacilli_A; order RF39; family UBA660; genus UMGS1449. Next base: position 11,177 of record CAZBFY010000017.1, on the reverse strand, counting down.
CATAACTAGTAGCACTTATCTGATTAAGCAAATCACCCCCAACTATTAAATCAACATCATCACACTTAATAAAAGCTTTATCAAGCAACAACAAAAACGCATCCCTAGATAATTTTACCTCAGACTTCTCTAAAGACATATCAATATTAAAATCATCATAAGTCTTATCAAAATAATCTCCAAACATACCATTTTTTTCCAAAAAACCCGCTACAGTCGCAGTCTCTTTCACATAAACATTATTTAATCTCTCAGTCATATTAACCTCCAAAAACTAAGTATCTAAACATAGCAAACACATATGCTGATACCACTCCATAAAGAATAACAGAACCCGCTAACTTAAACACATTAGAACCAAATCCATATATAGGACCTTCCTTTTTATAATCAAGTATAGCACTCTGTAAAGAATGAGCAAAACCCGTTATAGGTATAATTAAACCCATCTTACCCTTTTGAACTAACTTATCAAAAACACCAAGACCAGTAAGTAAACATGCTATAAAAATCAAAGTAACTAACATAAGAGAATTAGATAAAACAGTTGAAATATGAAACACATAAGAATAAAACTCCATTAAAAAATTACCTAACAACCCAAGCAAACCCCCAGTAATAAAAGCAAATAACGAATTACTAACTCTTTTTTCTTTAGGATTATGCTTAGTAACTATCTTTTGATATTTTTTTATTTCCATAACTTTCCTCCTTTTTATATTATGGACTCATACACTATTTTTATACATAAACAAAAAAAGACTATTTAAGTCTTGATCTTAACCTAGTAAGTATTTGTTTTTCCTCTCTAGAAACTTTAACCTGATTTATACCAAGTTCTTTAGATACTTCACTTTGTGTTAAACCCTGTTCATATCTTTTAATTATTATATCCCTTTCAAAATCATTCAAATTATCCAGTTCAGCTCTTAAATCAAGTATTTCCTCATCATAAGCCTTTTCAGTATAACCAAGTCTATTATAAAGACTAATATCCTCTTCATTTTCACTATCAAGAGAAGAAACCAAAAAACTAGCTTCCTTAGCTTCATTAATACTCTTTATATCTATTTCTAAAAACAAAGCAATATCCTCATCAAGAGGCATATAACCAAGTCTCTGCGTTAAAACATCCCTAGCTTTCTCTATCGAAGCATTAAGCTTTATAAGTTCCCTACTAACCTTAAGAACATTAGATTTTCTTATATACTCCTTTACTCTTCCCAAAACATAAAAATATGCAAAAGAAGAAAACTTAGTATTCATATCAGCCCTATAATTACTATAAGCCTCCATTAACCCTATCATACCAACTTGATATAAATCATCCTTATCAAAATAATAAGTATACTTATTTATAATGGAATAAACTATCCTTTCATTATCTAATAAAACCTGTGTCTTATCATTCATATATTAACAAGCTCATATGCTACTACCTCATCACTTACCTGATACAAATTATCAGCAAGCAATTTATTCTGTTCAAATAGTTTATTTATTCCACAAATAATCAACTTACCATTATTATTAGTTATCTGCTTATAACTTAATTTTATAGCCTCTAACCCATAACCATCTATATAACTTAAATTATTTAAATTAATAAGAACATACTTTATACCATTATCCCTTATAACAACATCTAAATCCTTTTTCAAAAGACCAATAGTATCCCCATTCAAAATACCCCTTAACCTAACAAAGAGTATTCCCTGATTAAACTCCATATTTATATCTAACATATCCTTTTCCTTTCTATTTAATTTTTTATAATATACCAAACAAAGAAGTATTATTTTGTCGTTTTAATAAACATAATAAAAAAACCTCTCATATATATAATTACCAAAAATTACTATATAATCTAGGTCTTAACAAAACTTTAATAATTATTTACTAAGTTCATAAAGAATTATACTAGTAGCAACTGCTACATTCAAACTCTCTACACCCCTTGTCTTTATATAAATATTCTTACTTACTAACTTTCTTATCCTATCACTAATACCATATCCCTCATTACCCATAATAACACAAAAACTATTACTTTTAACTAAAGATACTGAAACCCCATTAACAACATCAGTACCATAAATAGGAATATTAAGCTTATTTAAATTATTTATAGCAACTAACAAATCTTCTCTTATTATATTTATTTTAAAAATAGCACCCTCAGTAGCCCTAATAACTTTGTCATTATAAATATCACAAGAATCATCAGAAACTATTATAGTATCAATACCAAAAGCAACAGAACTCCTTATAATAGTACCCAAATTACCAGGATCACCCACTCTATCAAGCATCAAATACTTCTTACCAATATATTCATTACCATTAAACTGTTTAACTACTCCAACTACCCTAGAAGTCCTAACACCCTTTATCTTATTCATAACCTTATCAGTTACATAATATATAGGTATATCAACCTCAAAAGATAAAACCTCACCCTCTAAAAGATAAATTTCTTCTAATCTATTATCAATATAAGCTTCCCTAACCAAATTCTCAGTCTCTACTATAAACTTACCCAAAACATCTCTATACTTCTTATCCCTTAACTTAACAATATCTTTAACTCTCTTATTATCAGTACTAGTTATTAACATATTACTACACATTTTTCATTTCCTTTCTTATTAACTTATAATCCGGAACATACTTCTCTACCAAAGCCCAAAACTTACTAGAATGATCACAATACTTCAAATGACATAACTCATGATATATAACATACTCTAAATACTTAGGATCTAACTTTATTAACTGCAAATTAAGAGTAATAGAACCATTACTAATATTACAAACACCCCATTTACTAGACATCTTTCTTATCTTTAAAACAGGCTTAAAAACACTCTCTTTAAACCTACTAAAACACTTATCATAACACTCCTCAAACACTATCTTAGCCTGCTTCTTATACCAACTATCAACATTAACACTATTTCCAATAAAAACCCTATTATCTCCTAAAACAACTTTCTTCTCATTTATCCTACATATATCATAAAGATTACCCAAATACTCAAACTTATCTTTCTTTCTACTCTTAATACTCTCTTTACTACTTAATACTTTCTTAATATACTCTATATTATCACTAATAAACTTCATTATTACTTTATCCTTAATACCAAAAGGTACAGTAACTACAATTCTTAAATCATCTTTTACCCTAAGATACATATTCTTATTATTCTTATAAATTATCTCTATCTTATAAGACTTATCATCAAACTCTAAATACATACTAAAACAACCTATCTTGCTTAAACTTACCAAAATACTCATAAGCCTTTGCAGTCGCTATTCTTCCTCTAGAAGTCCTCTTAATCATACCCTTTTGAATCAAAAAAGGTTCATACATATCCTCAATAGTAGAAGACTCTTCACCCACAGCAGTCGCAAGAGAATCAATTCCAACAGGACCACCATTAAACTTTTCAATAATCGTAAGAAGTATCTCTTTATCAATTTCATCAAGTCCTATCTTATCTATTTTAAGTCTTTCAAGAGCAACATCAGTAACTTCTTTATCAATAACACTCTTACTCTCAACCAAAGCAAAATCTCTTACTCTTCTAAAAAGCTTATTAGCAATACGTGGAGTACCTCTACTTCTAGAAGCAAGTAAAAAAGCAGCCTCATCATCTATTTCAGTATCAAGTACTCTACTAGTTCTCTTTATTATTTGAATAAGTTCATCTTCCGTGTAATACTGAAGCTTATTAACAATACCAAACCTATCCCTAAGAGGAGAAGTCAAATCCCCAGCTTTAGTAGTAGCACCCACTAACGTAAAAGGAGGAAGATCAATTTTAATATTTCTAGTAGAACCCTCACTACCAATAATTATATCTAAAGTAAAATCTTCCATTGCAGGATATAAAATCTCCTCAATAAATCTAGGCATTCTATGAATTTCATCAATAAACAAAACATCACCCGGTTCAAGAGAAGACAAAACAGCAGCCAAATCTCCAGATTTCTCAATAGAAGGCCCACTCGCAGTCTTTATATTAACACCAAGCTCATTAGCAATAATATACGCCATAGTAGTCTTACCAAGTCCAGGAGGCCCATACAAAAGAACATGATCCAAAGACTCCCCCCTTATCTTAGCAGCCTCAATAAAAACTTTCATATTCTCTTTTACCTCAGATTGACCAATATACTCTTCAATTAAAGATGGCCTTATAGATTGCTCTAACTTTTCTTCTTCCAAAACAAACACCTCTCATTCTAAATTTTTTTTAATTTCTTCTAAATCTCTTTTCTCAACTTTAGTCAGATAACACCTACCACACAAAGGCTCATAAACGATATTCTCAGTACCCTTAATAACAACCTCTTCTCCCTCTCTAACAAAATTATCCCCAATTTTTCTACCAACAAATCTCGCTATTTGCCCACACTTACAAAGAGTTGTAAGCTCCTCAAGAACCTCAGAAAGCTCAAGCAATCTCTTACTACCCGCAAAACTCTCCATCTTAAAATTAGTCCTAAGACCATAACAAATAACAGGTATATCCATAGTCTTAGATATTAAAAACAAATCTTCAACCTGCTTACAAGACAAAAACTGAGCCTCATCAACCAAAATAACAGACGCAGAAGAAAGCTTACCCTTTAAAACTTCTAACACATTATCAGAATACAAAAGCAAAACATCAGCCTTTCTAAAAAGTCCAACCCTAGAAGAAATAACATCACTATCACCCTTCTTAGTATTCGGAGATATAATAAGCGTATTATACCCATTCTCCTCATAATTATGAGCAGTCCTTATCAAATCAATACTCTTACCAGAATTCATACTAGCATACTTAAAATGCATCTTAGCCATAAAAATCACCTCAACAAAAGCCTTAAAGCTTCCTTTACCTGTTCCTCAAGTGTCTTACTATTATCAACTTTAGAAATAACACCCTTAAAATCCTTTTCCTTATATCCTAACCCCTTTAAAACCTCAACAAGCTCTTCCTTAGTATCATCAACCAAATAATCAACCCTAGAAAGCTTACCCTTTAAATCAAGAATAATCTGCTTAGCAACCTTATCCCCAATCTTAGGAAACTTCTTCAAATATAAAATATTTTCTCTTTCAACAGCATCCACTATACCATTAATAGAACCAGTAGCAAACATAGGAATAGCCATCTTAGGACCCAAACCCTTTACATTAATAAGTTTCAAAAAAAGATCCTTTTCCTCCAAATTCTTAAAACCATATAAAGTATGCTCATCCTCCCTTATATGCTCATAAAGATATATCACAACATCCTTATCAAGCTCAAAAGAATAAGGATTAGAAACAATTACCTCATAACCAATATTATTAACCTCTAATATAACCTGATTAGAAGTATGATTAATAACTCTACCTCTCATATATGAATACATAACATCACTCCTATAACCATTATAACATACAAACACATGTTTGTGTTAAGATAAAACAAATAAAAGAAAAAAGAAATTATCTAACAAAATAATTTCACTTTATATAATCATCTAAATTATCAGGAACCTTATCATTTAAAATAGTATTAATTATCTTATCTTCCCTCTCCTTAGAAACCTCTTTACCAGTCAAAACACTTATCTGCTTAATAACATCTCTCAAAGCCCCCTCATTCTTCATATTATCATCCTGTAACTTCTCAGCCAAAGATAAAATAGTATCCTTATCTACATTAGTCTTCTTTTCAACTTTTTTAAAAAAATTATCCGTTAATTTCAAAAATAAAACCTCCTACTATAAGATATGTAAAAGGCCTATTTTTGCTATCATAATATATCATTTTTATTTTTAAATACAAGTTCTATTGGCGTACCATTAAAATCAAAAGATTCCCTTATCTTATTCTCCAAATACCTCTCATATGAAAAATGAACAAGTCCTTTATTATTAACACTAAAAGTAAACTTCGGAGGTTTAACACCAGTTTGAGAAACAAAATAAATCCTAAGTCTTTTACCCTTATACGAAGGAGCAGGATTAAGAGCATAAGCCTCACTAATTACATTATTTAAAACACTAGTCTTAATCTCTTTTGTAATACTTTCCTTTACCTTTTTAACTTCAGGCATAAGAGTATGAATCCTTTTCTTAGTAAGAGCAGACAAAAACACAATAGGAGCATATGAAATAAACTTAAACTCCTCACGTAATTCTTTTGTAAACTCCTTTAAATCTTCATCCTTTGAAGTAACAGTATCCCACTTATTAACAACAAGTATTATACCCTTACCTTTCTCTATTGCATAACCCGCTATATGCTTATCATGCTCAATTATCCCCTCTTCTCTATTAATTACAAGTAAACATATATCAGCCCTATCAATAGCACGCATACTCCTAAGCAAACTATACTTCTCTATTTTTTCAAAAACCTTTCCCTTTTTCCTCATACCAGCAGTATCTATTAAAACATAATCTTCCTTATCATACTTAAAAGGAACATCAACAGAATCTCTAGTAGTACCCGCAACATCACTAACAATAACCCTTTCTTCATTTAAAAGAGCATTAACTAAACTACTTTTACCAACATTTGGACGTCCTATAACACAAATCTTAGTCCTTTCATCCAAACAACTACCCTCTTTAGTAAAATCACAAGTTATCTCCTCAAGAAGATCCGCTATTCCACGATTATGCTCCCCACTTATCTGAACATAAGAATCAAAACCCAACTCATAAAAATCATAAATATTATCAAAAGCCTGATTATTATCAACTTTATTAATTGCAACCACTACTTCTTTTCCAGATTTCATAAGCAAATCTTTAACCACAAAATCATTAGAAGTCAACCCCTCTTTAGCATCCACGACAAAAATTATCTTATCAGCCTCTAAAACACCAATTTCAACTTGCGTCTTAATCTCATTATTAAATACTTCCTTAGCAACATCAAGACCACCAGTATCAATTAAATTAAACTTCTTTCCCTGATAAGTAACCTCCCCATAAATTCTATCCCTAGTAACCCCAGGAGTATCCTCAATAATAGATATTTTCTTTCCAACTAATTTATTAAACAAAGTAGATTTTCCAACATTTGGTCTTCCTACTATACATACTGTCGGTAAACTCATAATAACACCTCTTTTTCATAGAAAGATTATACCAAAAAAAAAGGAAAAATACTAGGTATTTTCCAAAGAATTATCCCTCATAACTAGCTTGTCCAAACGCAAGTATCGGATAAGCAATTACAGGTAAGAATATTGCTAAAACTCCAAAACCAGAACTCTTACCAAATAATTTAGCAAGCTTAATAGGAACAATAATAGCATACGCAATCGAAGCAAATGGTACAAATAACCAAATAAAAATATGCCACCAATCAAGCTTAACAACCCTTAACATAACTATCATGTTATAAACAGGAATAATTGAAGCCCATCCAGGTTGACCAGCTTTCTTATAAATTCTCCAAATAGTCACTAAAATAAACACAGAAACTAAAAGAGCAATAATATAAGTATCAACACCAATTCCTGTTAAAAGACCATCAGCAGAACTTTCATAATAATTATATTCCATATCATATACCTCCTTACAATACAAGTATATAATATAAAATTTCTCATGTCCATAATAATTTTAAAAAAACAAATAAAAACTAATTTAAAAAACAATTACCTACTTCCTATAAACAATAAGCTGTCCCGGCAGTAAATAAATATTATTATTACTATAAATAATATCCGAAGAAGATGCATTAAAAAACTCAGACAAAGTCTCAATAGTATCCCCAGTCTTAGTTATATATAAAACAACATCACTCTTAGGAATAAGTATAGTCTGTCCCTCATAAATATACTCATCCTTATCAAGCCCATTTATCTGAGTAAGCAAATCAACACTAATACCATTATCCCTAGCTATCTCATACAAAGAATCTCCCTTTTTAACAACATAATAATTAAAAATATTATAAAGCCCAGTAGGAATAGTCAAACTCTGACCCTCCTGCAACAAATAAGGAGCCACCAAATTATTAGCTTGTATTATCTCAATAACAGGAATATTATACTTTCTCCCTATACTCTCAATAGTATCCCCTTTAGAAACAACATATATATCCATAAATAATCCTCCTTTCTTTAATTATATGAAAAAAAAGAATAAGAATTACTCTATATAAATAGCAATCCTATTCTTCCAATTAAACTCAAGCTCCTTATAAGAAAGTATCTTCCTAACACCCTCATCTTGACTATAGTAATAAAGAGAATCATCAGAAACAAAAAACAACTTATCAAAAACAAACATAAAATCTTTTAACTTCATATTAAAAAGCAAAACCCTAACACCATTATTAATATTATAATAATAAACATCATTACTAGAAGTAACATAATAATAAGAATCTAAATTCTTCTCAATAAAACTAATACTAGTATTACCCTCAATCTTCTTAATATAATCATCAATAGTCTTAAACACTAACTCATTATCCCTAAAAGAATAAACATCCTTTCTCTTAAAAGATAAATCATAATACAAAGCACCATCCTTTTTATTACCAACCTCTAATACTTTCTTCCCCTTATTAACTATCTTATATTGCTTTAACTCATCCCTATCAAAAACATAAACCTCATCATCAATAACACCATTTATATAAGAATCTTTAGATATTTTATACTTAATATCCCTAGTCTTTACTTTATTATTCTTCATATCTATAACATATAACTGATCATAATCATACTTCTTATCATAATTAGGAACTATATAATATCTACCAACATTAACCCCTAAATGATTAATATAAAAATCACTATTAAATAACTTAATATCCTCTATTTTATTACTATTTATACTATAAAAACCATTATACTTATATAAAAATATATACATATCATCACTAATATTCTTCTGATAAACAGATACAGTATCAATACTCTTAGTCTGTACACTAACATCTTCCCAAGACAAACTATTAAAACCTAATTTCTTTAACTTATCAACAAAAGGCTTTAAACTCTTCTCATAACTAACATAAGAATAAGTATTAACACCATCACTACACATTATATTAGTACTATTAATATCACTATTCTTAGTAACAGGATAAACACATAAAACATCATCAAACTTATAAGAATATATAGTCTTTATTACTCTCTTCCTCTTATGAAAATAATCATCAATTTCAAAAGAATACTTATAATCTTTATTCTCTATTCTTATATAATACTTTTCATTCTTATATACCTCATTAATATCATAATTATATTTATCTACTTTTATACTATACTTAACATCATGATAATCTTTAAATAAATATGAAACAAGTTCAAAAACTAATAACAACAAAAATATACCAATTAAAAGCTTAATAATCTTTTTCATAAAACTATTCCTTTCTACTTAATAACACTTAATTCTATAATTCTATCAATATTATCATCAGTAGCAGCTTTATTCTTAGTTAAATAACCACACTTTTCACATTTATATAAAATCTTATAATTACCCTTTTTAGACTTTTCTATACCATAAGGCTTTAAAACACCATGACAAGTAGACTTTCTATCCCCAGGATTTATATCTAAATGAAGACTATACAAACAATTAGGACAATGATCTCTAGCAGTATATCCAAGAGGCTTAACATCAATTTTACAGTTAAAACAAACAAATTCCTCATCTACCATTGTAAACTTCTTATCTTCCATGCTTACCACTCCTTATAAAAGATAAAACTTTATCCAAATCTTCTCTAGTTGTTAAATGAGAAATACTTATTCTAACAGAAGTCTCCGCAAGTTTCATATCATTTGTCAAAGCAAAAACAGCTTTAGAATAAGAATTAGTACTAGAACAAGCACTCTTAGTAGATATATATATATCACCTAACTCTAAATAATGCAAAAATGTCTCTGGTTTATAATTTAAAAGACTAATATTTAATATATGAGGAATAGAACTAACACTTTGATTTATAACAACATTAGGAATACTTTTTAAACTACTCTTTAAATAATCATTTAACTCTTTTACTAACTTAAAATTAACTTTTAATGAATTAATAGAAAGCTCTAAAGCTTTAGTAAAACCTTTAAGTAAACCTAAATTATACTTACGATCACCATAAATTAAATCTTTCAAAGAAACACTAGAATTAGCAAGAAGAAGCCCTATTCCCTTTGGACCATATACTTTATGAGAAGAAATACTTATAAAATCAATATTATCAAAAGAAATATCTACTTTTCCAATACTTTGAGTCATATCAGAATGAAATAAAATATTATACTTTTTAGACAAATTAGCTATTTCCTGTATAGGTTGTAAAGTACCAGTCTCAGAGTTTACAGAAGAAATAGTAATTAACTTTACATCAGAAGTCAAAAGCTTTTCAAATTTGGTTAAATCAACCAAACCATCTTTTAAAGGAGCATAAACTACTTCATAACCATAATCTTTTAAATAATTAAGTGTTTCATTAATAGAAGAATGCTCCATATAAGTAGTTATAATCTTATTCTTAACATCTTTTTTATCAGAACATATTCCCCTTAAAACAAAATTATTTGATTCACTAGAACCACTTGTTATTTTTACTTCTAAATCTGTATTTAAAATCTTTTTAATCTTAGTTTTATAATAATCTAAGTCATCTTGAGTTGCTTGTTTAAACAAATCATACTGTATTTCATCTAATACTTCTTTTTTTATCATAGTAGTAGCAGAATAATCTAAATATGTCATAATATCACCTTTTTCATAGTCAATTATAACATATGGCAATAACTTTTTATAGTTTTTTTATTCAAAAGTATTGACAAAGAAAGATGTTTTCTGTAAAATTAAAAATGTCAATCGTTATTTGACACATGCGGATGTAGTTTAATGGTAGAACCTCAGCCTTCCAAGCTGACTACGTGGGTTCGATTCCCATCATCCGCTCCAATAAGTTAACATTCTAACTCCCTAGCAGAGTTAGTTTTTTATACCCTTTCGCTTGACAACAAGATACCACAATTTTTAATTTTTATCTACTTAATTGTTAAAATTTTGTAGATTTTTTTCTTTTGTAAAAAGCTTGTTAATTATTTGTAGTTTTTTTGTATTTTTTAGTATATCCCTATTTCAAATCTGTTTGTATGAAAAAAAGAAATATTACGATATTATCATCATT
>CAZBFY010000016.1:0-13590 GCA_964491445.1 uncultured Mycoplasma sp. | reverse complement strand
ACTAAAAAATAAGTGAAAAACACTTATCTTTTAGTTGTGGCTGTAAATACTAACAGAAAATATGTTTAATTAACGTCAAATAATAGTTTAAAACTTTAAATAGTTTTTTGTTTGTGCTATTATATTATTAGGAGGTTATGTTATGGAAAATAAATTTGGAGTTTATGGAGAAGATGAAGTTATGGAATTATTTAAGAATAAGAGTGATTTAGAAACTAGTTATAGGGCAAACGAAATAAGGAATTTTGATACAAATTATCAAGAAACAGGTGTATATAATAGTTATGATGTAAAAGAACATGCAATGAGGGATGCTAAAATGATAAAAGAAAAATACAGAGTTGGTACATTTGAGGGTGTAGCAGAAGTTCATGAAAAGAATATTTCTAAAGAAAGTAAAAATTCGAAAACAAAACAAGCTATAATTGCGACTTTAGTAGCACTAGGTTTAGCAGCTAGTACTATATCTTTTGTAGATATTGCTAAGCATCCAGAAGATTACTTAACAACTCATCCAGATTTTGATGGAACTCCAACAATTTCAGAAATAATAGATAGGACACCAGAAAATTTTGGTATTGGAGGAAGATAATATGGAAAGTGTAAAATATATAACTCTTGGAGGTTTTGATTTCATTATAACAAATGAAATAGATTTTAATGGTAATCATTATATGTTAGCAATAGATGAAAAAGGTGAAGATACAGTTGTTGTCTTAAAACAAAGATTTATTGATGGTAAAGAAGTAGTAGAGTCTGTTCAAGATGATGATGAAATGGAATTAGTTTTTGAACTTATAAATAAACAACAAAATGAAGGAAACATTTGATTGTTTTCTTTTTTCTTGGTATAATTAATAAGAACTTTGAGGTGATTTTATGTTTGTAGATGAAGTAAATATAAAAGTAGTAGCAGGTCAAGGTGGAGATGGTTGTACAGCTTTTAGAAGAGAAAAATATGTAGAACTTGGAGGACCTTTCGGAGGAAATGGAGGTAGAGGCTCTAATATAATATTTAAAGTAGATGAGGGCCTTAGGACACTTGTTGATTTGCGTTTTAATAAAATAATAAAAGGTAATAAAGGTTTAAATGGTGAGGGCAAAAACAAAAATGGAAAGAGTGCAAAAGATATAATTATAAAAGTACCTCCTGGAACTGTTGTACGTGATAATGATACCAATTTACTAGTTTGTGATTTAAAAAATCACGATGAAGAGTTTATTATTGCAAAAGGTGGTCGTGGTGGAAGAGGAAACACAGCATTTAGAACACAAAATAATCCAGCCCCTAACTTTTCAGAAAAAGGAGAACCTGGAGAAGAACGTTATTTAAAAATAGAACTTAAACTTTTAGCAGATGTTGGTTTAGTAGGTATTCCAAGTGTTTGAAAAAGTACTTTTTTATCAAAAATATCAAGATCAAAACCAAAAATAGCAGCTTACCACTTTACTACTTTATCTCCTAATCTTGGAGTTGTAAAAACAAAAGATAACAGAAGTTTCACAGTTGCAGACCTACCAGGTTTAATAGAAGGAGCTTCTTTAGGAGAGGGTCTTGGAGATAAATTTTTAAAGCATATAGAAAGGACAAGAGTAATAGCACATATCATAGATATGTCAGGTTTTGAAGGCAGAAATCCTTATGAAGACTATATAAAAATAACAAAAGAACTAGAAGACTTTGATAAAAACTTAATCAAAAAAGAAAGCTTTATAATAGCTAATAAAATGGATATTCCAGGAGCAAAAGAAAACTTAGAAGAATTCAAAAAATTAGTTTCTGATAAAAAAATATTTGAAATATCTGCGATTAATTCTGAGGGTATAGAACAAGTACTTACTTACATGGCAGACTTACTTGATAAAATTAATATTACACCACTTGATAGTGAAGAAGATTATGAAGATTATGTTTTATATAAATATAAAAGCGAAGATCCTTTCCAAATAGAAAAAGATGGAGATGTATTTATTCTTAAAGGAAAAGAAATAGAAAAACTATTTAGAATGAATAAGTTTAATTCAGATGAAGCCATCTTAAGATTTGCTAAGAAACTAACTAGAATGGGTGTAGATGAAAAATTAGAAGAACTTGGAGCAAAACAAGGAGATATTGTAAAAATACTTGATTTTGAGTTTGAATTTAGAAATTAAAAAAATACTTTTATTTATTCAAATAATATGTTAAAATACTATTAGTTTGACAGAAATGAGAACGTAGTAATAAGAAATATTTATTTTTTAGAGAAGAAGTGGTTGGTGAAAACTTTTAAAATAAATTCTTATGAATTCACTCTCTAGTTAAAATCGTAATTCTGCGTTAAGGAAAAGAGATAGTTTAACTATAAAATAAGGTGGTACCACGGGTAATTACTCGTCCTTTGGTAGCACTTTTTTATTATAAGGAGGAAAGTTATGGAAAACATAAAAAATGATATTATTAAAGATTTAGAAAAGGTAGATAACTTAAATATTCTTAATGATTTAAAGGTTAAGTATGTTGGTAAAAAAGGTATTATTACTTTGCTTTATACTAAGATGAAAGAAATTCCAAATGAAGAAAAAAAAGAATATGGAATGAAGATTAATGAACTTAAAACATTATTTAATAATAAGTATGAAGAAGTAAAAAAAGAACTAGAAGATAATGCTTTAAATCTAAAACTTAATAGTGAAAAAATAGATGTAACACTTCCTGGTACTAAACCAGTAGTAGGTTCTCCAAATATTTTAGAAAGAATAATTGAAGAAGTAGAAGATGTATTTATGTCTATGGGATATGATGTTGTTGATGGTCCTGAAATAGAAGAAGATAAGTTTAATTTTGAAATGCTTAATATTCCAAAAGGACATCCTGCACGTGATGCTCAAGATACTTTTTATATAGAAGATGAAAGTATTTTATTGCGTAGTCAAACTTCTCCGGTTCAAGTTAGAACAATGTTAGATGCTGGAGGCACTAAACCTGTTAGAGTAATTTGTCCAGGTAAAACTTATAGAAGAGATGATGATGATGCTACACATTCTCATCAATTTATGCAAATAGAGGGTCTTTTAGTAGACAAAGATATTAGGCTTTCTGATTTAAAAGGAACATTTGATGTAGTAGCAAAAAAACTATTTGGAGAAGACTGTAAAACAAGATTTAGACCAAGTTATTATCAATTTACAGAACCATCAGTAGAAACAGATATATCATGCTTTAAATGTAAAGGAAAAGGTTGTTCTTTATGTAAAAATACTGGATGGATAACAGTAAGTGGAGCAGGTATGGTACATCCTAATGTACTTAAAAATTGTGGTTATGATCCAAAAATATGGTCAGGATTTGCTTTTGGTTTTGGAGCAGAACGCTTAGCAATGTTAAAATATGATATAGATGATATAAGAGTATTTTATCAAACAGACTTAAGAGAAGAAAAAAACTTTGATAGGAGGATTTACTAATATGATAAGTTTAGAATGGGTAAAAGATTATGTTGATATAGAAGGTTTAGACTTACATGAACTTGCTACTACTATAACAAAAGCAGGAATAAATATAGAAAAAGTAATAGATAATCGTATAGAAAATCTAGTAATAGGAAAAGTATTAAAAGTAGAAAAACACCCAAATAGTGATCATCTAAACATATGTTTAGTAGATGTAGGAGAAAAAGTTCAAATAGTATGTGGTGCTCCAAATGTAAAAGAAGATATAAAAGTTCTAGTAGCACTTCCAGGATGTATTTTACCAGGAAATATAGAAATTAAAAAAGGCTCTATAAGAGGAGAAGAATCAAATGGAATGATATGTGCTTTATTTGAACTTGGACTTGAAGAAAAAACAAAAGAAACTTATGAAAAAGGTATAGAAATTATAAATACAAATCTAAACCCTGGAGAAGATGCTAATAAATATTTAGGAACAAATGATACTTTATATGAATTAGATATTCATAAACATAGAAATAATGATTGTTATTACCATATAGGTTTTGCTTATGAAATAGCAAGTATTCTAGGTAAAAAAGTTACTTTACCAGAAGCTAGTTATAAAGAAATAAGTGATAGTGTAAATAACCATATTAATATAAAAATAAATACAAACAAATGTCCTTATTATACTGCAAAAATGGTAAAAGATGTTACTATAAAAGAATCTCCAGACTTCATAAAAAGAAGACTAGTGCAAGCAGGAATGAGACCAATTAATAACGTAGTAGATATTTCTAATTATGTAATGCTTGAATATGGTCAACCACTTCATTTCTTTGATAAAGATAAATTAGGTAATAACATCCTAGTAAGAAATGCTAAGAAAGATGAAGAAATAACTACTTTAGATGGAGAAAAAAGAATATTATCAGAAAGTGATATAATTATAACTGATGGAAGTAACCCAGTTGCCCTAGCAGGAATCATGGGAGGAGAAAATACAGAAGTCACAAATAATACAAAAAATATCCTAATAGAGGCTGCTATATTTGATCAGGTAAGTATTAGATATACTATGGGTAAACAAAACCTAAGAAGTGAAGCTTCAATTAGATATGGTAAAGGTTTATCATTTGAATATACAGATAAAGCATTAGACAGAGCATGTCATTTACTTGAAAAATATGCTGATGCAAAAATACTTAGTGATGTAGTAAAACATGATAAAATAGATAAAACTAAAAAGAAAGTAGAATTTAAAACAAAAGAAGTAAGTACTTTACTAGGTTTAGAACTAAGTGATAAAGATGTAGAAATAGAACTTAAAAGACTTATGTTTGATTATAAAAAACAAAATGATATATTTATTGTAACTATTCCTTATAGAAGACTTGATATAGAGCCAAACGTAAACGATATAGCAGAAGAAATAGGAAGACTTTATGGATATGAAAACTTAAAATCAACACTTCCTAAAGTAGAAACTAAAAGAGGAGTTTATCTTCAAGATATAGGACTTAGAAAAGATATATCAAAAAGACTTAGAACACTAGGTTTAGATGAAGTAAAAACATATACACTTACAAGTCCTAAAATGGCTAATATGTTTAAATACGAAGATAAAAAACAAATAAAATTACCAAACCCAATGAGTTTAGATAAATCAATTATTAGAACTACTATAATTCCATCACTTTTAAACGTTTATGATTATAATAACAAAAGACAAGTAAAAGACATAAATATATATGAAATATCAAAAACATATGATGAAAATTACAAAGAAGAAAGTAAAATAGCAATACTTACAAGTGGTAATTATATAATAAATAAGTGGAAAATAGTAGAAAAATGTGATTTTTATCATTTAAAAGGAATAATAGAAAACTTACTTGATTATTTAGGTTTTAATGGTAGGTACAGTTTCAAAGAAGAACAAATAAATGATATGCATCCAGGAATAAGTGCTAAAATATTAATAGATAAAGAAGAAGTAGGAATTATAGGAAAAGTACATCCTTTAATAAATAAAGATGATATATTTATATCAGAGTTATCTCTTACTAAAATATATAATAAAAAAGAAAAAGTATTAAAATACGTAGAAACTTCTAAATATCCAGATATAGTAAAAGATGTAGCATTTATTTTAGATAAAAATATAATATGTGATGAAGTATTAAAAGAAATAAAAAAACATGGAACAAAACTACTTACTAATATATCAGTATTTGATGTTTATGAAGGAGAAAAAATAGATAATAATAAAAAGTCTATAGCCTTTAGTTTAACATTTAATGATTATAGTAAAACATTAAAAGAAGATGAAGTAGACACTATCTTTAGAAATATTATTAGTGAAGTTAAGAAAAAATTTAATTGTGATATAAGAGATAAATAATAATTAAATAAGTTTATAATAAAAAAGCTTTAATTATTTTCTAAGTATAAGGAAGTAATGAAGTTTTTTTGTTTAAGACTATATATATTAACTTTACGTAAAGTATGTATAATTATAAAAAAAATAGTTGACATATATATATATATATATATATAATGTGTCTTGAGGTGAAAGTATGAAAAAGGGAAAGGGTTTAGTTATAGTAATAGTGATACTTAGTATACTTTTATTATCATCAATAGGGTATATTTTATATGATAAGCTTTATGTTTCTGAAGCTGATACTGTACAAAAAGATAAGGATACTATATCAAAACAACTTGTAGATAGTCTTTATGATAGTTTAGTAGTAGGACAAGGTTTAAAATACGGTTTCTATTATGATGAAAAAGTAACAATAGATAATATTCCAGATAAAGTTTTATTAGGTTTTATCGCATCAGGTTATATAGAAGACAACTCAATAAGTAATTATGAAGCATTTTTAAATACAAACAAAATGAAATATTTTATTGTTGATGATGAGTCTGAGGATTATTCTGAGAAGTATATAGAAACTCCAAAAAATTATGTAGTTAAAAGTGAAGTGTTTTTAGACCTAATAAAAGAAAAATTTAATGTAGATAAAAATATTTCATTAAAAGATAAGACAAGACTATATAATATATTTTCTAAAGATTTTAGTTTTGTAATTTATAATCAAGATAATAATTCTTATTATTTAGGGTATGCTCCTGGTGCACATGATTCTCCTTATGTAAAAAGAGAATTTGTAAATTACAAAGAAAATGGTAATGAATTATATATTTATGATAAAGCTATAGTTTGTTATGGTGATTATGCTTGTTACAAGTCATATCCAAATATATCAGAAAAAATACTTATTAATAATATGGAAGAACTTTTTTCACACGAGGATGAAGCAAAATATGATAAATATCTTGATGAAAATGATAGTTGGAGTATAGATAAAATAAGTAAAGACTTTGATGTAAATACATTTAAGCACACTTTTAAAAAGGCTTCAAATGGGTATTATTATTGGTATAGTACAGAAATAGATAATAGTTATAATGGTTCTAAGTAAGAGCCATTTTTTCTTTTTTAGTATTTATTAAAAAGTAATTAATAGTTTACGTAAAGTATGTATAATTATAAAAAAAATAGTTGACATATATATATATATATATATATAATGTGTCTTGAGGTGGAAGTATGAAAAATAAAAGTAATAAAAGTATGAAAATTCTTATAATTGTTTTACTACTAATAATAGTAGGACTTATAATTTTTGGTTGCTATGGGTATAAAAAATTAACTAATGAATATGATAAGTTAAATAATGAGTATAGTGAATTAAAGAATAGTAAAATAGATACAAAAGAAAATAGTGAAGTTATTACTAGTAATGATTTTTATTCTGCTAGTAACTTGGTAGCTAATAAATACTTATTTAAACAAGATAAAACTGAATCTTCTTATGAGAATAATGGTACTGTTATAAAAAGTATTAAAATAGTAGATGGAAAAGTAAAAATAAAACAATTAAAAAGTAATTCCTTTGAGGAAGCTAAAAGTATAGAAGGTACTCCAAAATATGTTTATGCTACTGAATATGTTGAAACTACTGATCCTTATTATGTTTTAACAGAAGAGGGTGATGTATATGTAAATCCTAATGTATTTGATAATAAAAAAAATGATTTAGTTAATGGGCCATTTAAAAAGATAAGTAATAAAAAAATAGTTAATATATACTCTTTAAATCGAAGTTTTGATGCACCTGAATCTAATATTTTTACTTCTGGAATATATGCTGAAGATGAAAATGGTAATTTATATGAAGTTACAGGAAATGGTATGAGTAATAAGACATTTAAACAAACATATCCAAATTTAGGGTAATAAAAAAGTATATTATTAGTACACTTAAGATATAACTATATGAAAACATTGAAAACTCTGTTAAATAGAGTTTTCTTTTACTATATCAAAATTCTTATGTATAAATTATCATAGCACTAAAACAATATATCTGTTCTTCAGAAAACATAGAAATACTTACCTGATACTTAATATCTATAATCTCTTTATCATCTCCAAGTGAATCTAAAAAACTATTTATATTATCTTCTAAGTCTTTTTCATGCACATCATCAAATATTTTTACTCTCATATTATCACCGCTTTTATTATAAGCCTTTTTTTCAAAAAAAATGTAGAAATAAAGCTTTTTTACTTGATAAATATTTTAAAACCTTTATAATAAAAAGAAATAATTTATTTGAGGGAGGAATTCTATGGATAAAACTAAATTACCAGTATTAGTTCTTAAAAATATTATTCTCTTTCCTCACAGTGAAATAAGATTAGAAGTAGAAAATAGTAAAGATAAAGAAATAATATCTTTAGCAGACTCATACTATAATAAACATATTTTAATAATTAACCCTAGTGATGAACTAGAAGATTCTATAGATAAAACAAGCTTTCCTCGTGTTGGAGTAATAGGATATATTAATATGAAACTTGATATGCCTAATAATAGAACAAGAATTGTAATAAGAGGTTTAAGTAGAGTAAAAGTATTATCTTACGATGAAGATGATGGTATAAAAGTCTCATCATATGAAGATATAAAAACAAAAAAACTTACTCTTACAGAAGAAATGGCTTATTCAAGAAGTTTAATAAAACAAACTGAATATTATATAGAACATTCCCCAAGTGCTAGTAATAGTATTTTATCAGACATACTAGGAGTTAATGATATAAATAAAATAACAGATATACTTACTACATTTATACCAGGAGCATATACAAGAAAACTAGAATATCTAAACGAAACAGAACCCACTAGTAGAGCAGTAATGTTATTAGATGATATCAACATGGAAGTATCTATAACAGAACTAGAAGAAAAAATAGAAGATAAAATTACTTACGAATTAGATAAAAGTCAAAGAGAATATATACTAAACGAAAAAATAAAAATAATGAAAGAAGAGCTTGGAGAAAACTATGATAAAGATTATGAAGTCTCTGAGTTAAAAGATAAAATAAATAATCCCTCTATCCCAGATAAAATAAGAAAACGTTTAGAACTAGAAGTTAAAAGATATGAATCAATACCTCCGATGTCTTCAGAAGTAGGTATGGTAAGAAGTTATATTGATACATTACTAAGTCTTCCTTGGGGTAAATATACTACTGATAATAAAGATTTAAAACATGCTTTAAAAAAATTAAATGATTCTCACTATGGACTTTATGATACTAAAGAAAGAATATTAGAGTACTTAGCTCTTAATCAATTAACTAATGAATTAAATAGTCCAATTATATGTTTAGTAGGTCCCCCAGGAGTAGGTAAAACAACTTTTGCTAAAAGTGTAGCAGATGTAATAGGAAGAAACTACACAAAAATATCAGTCGGAGGAATAAATGATGAAGCAGACATTATGGGCCACAGAAGAGCTTATATAGGTTCTGCTCCAGGAAAAATAATAGATGGAATAAAAAGAGCAGGTTCTTTAAATCCAGTATTTGTAATAGATGAAATAGATAAAATGACAAAAGACATAAAAGGAGATCCGGCCTCTAGTTTGTTAGAAGTCCTAGATAAAGAACAAAATAAATATTTCTCTGATCACTATATAGAAGAAGAATTTGACTTATCAAAAGTAATGTTTATACTAACTGCAAATTATAAAGAACAAATACCATCAGAACTATTAGATAGATTAGAAATAATAGAAATATCAAGTTATACAGAATATGAAAAATTTAATATATGCAAAGATTATATAATTCCCAAAGGAATAAAAAGTCATGGTCTAGAAAACATGAATATAACATTTACAGATGATGCTATTAGAAAAATAATAAGAAATTATACCAAAGAAGCAGGAGTAAGAGATTTAGAAAGAAAAATATTTCAAATACTTAGAAGAATAGTAAAAGAAATAGTAGTAGATAAAAAAGAAAGTTTATATATAATAGATAATGCTATGGTAAAAAAATATCTTGGAAATGAAAAATATTTATATTTAAAAAACACAATTAATAAAGCTGGAGTAGTTAATGCTATGAGTTATACTATGTATGGTGGAGATGTTTTAAAAATAGAAATAGGGTATTATAAAGGAAATGGTAATATAATTACAACAGGAAGATTAGGAGATATTTTTGTAGAAAGTACTAGAATAGCACTTAGTTATATTAAAAGTAATTATAAAAGATTAAATATTAATTATGAATTATTAGAAAAAAGTGATATACATATTCATGTACCTGAAGGAGCAATAAAAAAAGATGGACCAAGTGCTGGTATTGCTATTACTACTGCAGTTATAAGTGCATTTACTGATATGAAAATAAATAATAATATATCAATGACTGGAGAGATAACTTTACAGGGAGATATATTACCAGTCGGAGGTTTAAAAGAAAAAATAATCGGAGCAAAAAATGCAGGAATAACAAGAATATATGTACCACTAGAAAATAAAAGAGATATAGAAGTATTAGATAAAAAAATTATAGAAAATATAAGATTTATATATGTAGATAATTATATACAAATATTTGATAGTTTATTTAAAAGTAAAAAAACTAGAAAGAAGTTAGAAGTAAATAAATAAAACATAAATATTATTAATTAAAAAGTTGAACTTTTTATGAATAATACTATATATGTTTATATGATGAATTATGTCAAGAAAACTTATTGATAACATAACAAACAGAAATATTGACAGATATTAAAAAATTGTATATACTACAAGCAACATTAAAGAAGTGATATTGTGTATTTTATTATTTGGTATCAGTAGTATTTTCAACACGCTTTTATTATCTTTTTATAAAAATAAGAAAAGATTTGTTCTTATTGTCTAAGGTATTATAGATTATTGTATAGTTATTATTGTTAAATAAAGGGGGAAATGTTTTATGAATTTTGAAGTATCAAAGCAAAAATTATTATTATCTGATGAAATGATTATAAGTGAAGAAGATTTTATAGAAAGGAAAAAACTGATAGAAAAATTCTCAAAATTTCCAGTTGAATTTTTTTCAAAATTAAGACATTTTCAACCACAAATCTGATGTCTTAATGCTTGTTCTATATGTAGTAAGTATGCTGGATGTAACGTTAGTTGTTGGAATGAAAAACGTATTAGAAATGTTATTTCAGCTTTAAAATATTCCAGTCCTAGAAAAGATAAACCTTTAATAGTATGGGACAGAGATAATCACATTAGTGGTGTCATATTTTCATATTTGGATAATGATGTAGGAAATTATTACTATTTAGACAAATTTGTAAAACTAGCTTATTTAGAGCTCGGTGTAAGAACTAGAATTTCTACAGTAGGATATAGTAGACATAATGATGTTTTAAATAAAATGCATAAAATTATAAGTAAAAATTCAAATTATTTGAACGGAGTTAGATTATCGTTTACTCCATATGAGATTGGATGGGCTAGTAAAAATGATAAAAAATTCAGTAGGTTAGAATACACAAAAGATATAGCCAATTTCTTGAATATTTATAAAACATATTATGACGATGTAGGAAGCGGAGCGAGAAAGTTTTGTGTTGAATTACGTTATAAACCTTTAGTAGTAAATGAGAAAGTATATACTTTCGAATATGAAGGAAATTTTGTTATTTGCTCGGGTAATTACCTTTATATTTCGTGTAAAAAAAATATAACATTTATTAATACACAAATTGAGAATCCATATGTACATCGATTGTCATTGAATAACAAGGGATTTATTTTTAAAAAAGTCAAAGTTTCTCAAAAATTTGAAACATACGATGATATTTTATATTTTTTAAAAGATAAAAAACTTGCTGTAGAAAAAGAAGTTACAATTTTTAAAGTAATTAATAGAGATGGAGAATACTATTCAGTTGATCCAATACTAACGGATGAAGGAAATGAAGGTGTGTATATTTATCCAAAGACTAAAAACAGGAAAAAGTCTGGGTATATAATAACAGAGAGATTTTTTCTTAATGAACTTTTTAAATACAGAAAGAATTTAGAAATGAAAGAAACCAATTGGTATGAAAAAGTAACATGGAAAGATGTAGATAACGTGTTATTACAACTAAAAGAGAAAGCAATAAAATACAAAGTTAGTGAATATTATAAGTGTGATTACATATTAAATGAAATGTTGCCTATGCTACAAGCTTATAGAGATGCTTTATATTTAGCAAATTATCCACCAAAAGTATTTTTTGATAAAACATTTACAATAGATACTGGAATAATATGCAACTTAGGTAGAGCTATTTATGAATTTAAAGGTTTGGTATCTATAGAAAATGAACCGTTAACTTTGAATCATGAAAGAAATTATGGGGTAAATAATAGTACCATGACTTTAGAAAACACTGCTTGGAGATTAAGTTGTGGTTATGATGATACAATAATTGTTGAAGAACTAAAATTGTCTGAAACAGCAACAAATGAGGGACAAGTATCCTATGAGAGTATTATCAAGTTAGATGATAATGACGAAAAATTAACATATTCTGATATAAAAGATAATAATTTAATACCAGGACAAAGGGATGTTTTAAATGGCAATTAAGTTTTATAAAGAATATGGAGAATTAGGATATCTTGCCACATATTCCGCTTATGGTTTTATAGAAAAAGGAATATATTATCAAACTTCTGAGCATTATTATCAATCTAAAAAGTTTGCAGAAAAATTTGTAATTAACAAAATATTGTTAGCTCCTACCCCTAGGATTGCATCAGAAATTGGACGCAACAGAAAATATAAATTAAGAAAAAACTGGTGTTTAATTAAAAATGATGTTATGTATAATGCAGTTTTTTATAAGTTTTTTCAAAATGAAGAACTAAGAAAAAAATTGTTAGCAACTGGTAATCAAGAAATAATTGAAGAAACAGTGAAAGAAAGTTACTGGGGTTGTGGTCCAAATAAAGATGGAAAGAATAATTATGGAAAAATTTTAGAATTAGTAAGAGAAAATATAAGGAGGATTAGAATGAAAGAATATCGTGTAACTAGAGAGGGATATAATAAATTAATTGAAGAATATCAAAATATAGATGATGAATATGTAAAAACAACAAAAGCAATGGGAAAAAGTGATGAAATGGATAGTGATCTTAGAGAAAATCCTGAATTTATGAATTTAAGAGTAAAAGCAATGTATGAACTTCCAAGAAAAAAGAAAGAATTATTTGAAATGTTACAAAGTAGCGTTATTATTGAAGATACCGAAGAGTATAAAAACTGGGATCGAGAAACAATTATTGATAAGTGTGGTGTTGTATTAGAAATAAATGGTGAAACAGCAAACTATAGTATTTTAGGAGCTAATCAATCAGACATTGAATTTAATATTATATCTTCTTCAGCACCATTAGTTAAGGAATTGTTGGGACATAAAAAAGGTGAGACAGTATTGTTTAATGATATTAAAATTTTAATAAAAGAAATTTATGAAATAAATGAAAGAAGTAACAATAAAACTAGAAAATTATGAAAAAAAGTATAAATAAGTTAATTGAAAGTAATACTGAAATAAAAAAAAAGAAACCTGGTTTTCCTAATATTGGGGAAAGACAAGATAAGAAAGAATTCAGTGATGCTGTAAAAAAAATTGAGGAAGCTTGGTATTTTTATGATACTGATTTATATAATTTTTCATCTAGTCAGGATATTATTAAATTAGGAAGCGGTAATCCAATAGATTATAAACCATTTCCATT